>NZ_JBFBJT010000060.1:0-42358 GCF_040686175.1 Streptomyces sp. NPDC086077
AAGCTGAGAAAGATTGACCATGAAGAAACAGTGGATCGCTTCCACCTTTTATATCAATTAGAGAACGGATCTTGGACCGTCTATGAAACATTTATCATGGAGTGCAGCGGAGGGGCTCGGCCGTGTTCCGGGGCCTCACACGGCCTCGACGTACAGGCAGTTCCCGACGCGCTGTGCCACGACTGCAAGACCTGGCGCCCCGTCACCTGCACCTGCACCTGCACCTGGCGGCGGTTCGTCCTTCTGACCGTACGCCGGACAGCCGGTCTGCTGGCCATGGGTCACGCGGCATTGGACCGCCTGCGTCTCCGAGCTCTCCGAGGGGGCAGACACCGGGCCTTTGCCGGTCGACCGCGCACGTCCGAGAGACAAGCAGGCTCAGCCGCGGAAGCTCCCGGGCACCGCAGAAGAAGATTGTGGCAACTGGCACGACTCGATGGTGTCCGGCGCGGCAAGGGGGCCGAGGATCGTGCCCTCGCGGCCGTCGCGGCGTAGGGCGGGGCGGGGCGGGGTCAGGTCTCCAAGGAGACGAAGGACGTGCCGTCCAGGTCCATGACCAGCGTCTCGGAGACCAGGGGCCACCGCGCTCGTCGACGAACTGCGTGGTGCACTTTTGGCCGAGGGGTGAAGTGTTCAGCGCGAACAGCGAGGAACGGGCGGACTGGGCAGCGAATTCGCCACAGCGGTCGGTGGTGGCCGGGAGGGGAGAGGTTACCGACGAGGACGGAACGGAACGGGCGCTATTCACGGAGGAGTTGGAGCCGGACTGGGCGGGGACCGGCGACGATCCGGCAGGTATCCCGCGTGAGGGCGGTACGTACGGTTCTCGGGCGCATGGGCGTCACCGGTGGCGGTGGCCTGGTAACGGGAGGGCGGCGCCCTCGATGAAGTGCGGGTCTGTGAAGGCCTGTTCATGACGGTAACGCGTTCTGGGCATGCATGGAGCATGCAGAACCAGAGACATCCCGAGTACTTCGCGTGCGGCCAACTCCATGCTGCCCTGTGGACGCTACGGCGTCTCGCCCTGCCCAGGCAGACACCGCCGGACCCGGAGCAGTACGTCGAGAAGCACCAGGCCTCGGAACTCCTGAAGGACAACACCACGGCCGTGTTCGACCACCTCTGCCAGGCCAAAGCCAGGGGAAACACCCGCGCGGACGCGGCGGTCACCGTCTTCCGTGAGCTCGCCGACCTCCTTCCCGCGAGCGGGAGACTGCCGGACAACACCATGAGCCCTGCACAGGAGAGCGCCTTCGCCGACGGCTACCGCACAAGGTGCGCCGACCACGAGGAGCGGTTCGGGGATGCGCTGAAGTAACACACCCGCGGTACGGGTGGTGGCTCCGGCCTCAGCACGGAGGGGACGGCTCGCGTGCCGGAGAAGGTACGGCGGCTGCGAAGGAGGGTCACGCGAGCAGCTTCTTCACACCGACCACCGATGACTCCTCGGTGAACCGAGGGACACCCCGGCCAAGAGCGGCGGGTGAGCCCCCGACGAGCACCGTCGGAAGCCGCGCCGACAGTATCAACACCCAACTTTCACGCCCCATTCACGCCAATGATCGCATGTTCATGCCACCCTCCCGGATGTCCCGCTCGTTCAATCCGCGTAGATCGGACACCCCATGCCCGCGACGCAGATTCGCCGCCGCTGGAAGGCTGTGGCGCTCGCTACCTCCGCCGTGCTGGCCGGCCTCACCGCGCCAACGCTGACCGCGACCCCGGCGGCGGCCACGACGACGGCGTACGACTCGACGTACTACAAGAACGCGATCGGTAAGACGGGTCCGAGCCTCAAGTCCTCGCTGCACACCATCGTCAGCAGCCAGACGAAGCTCTCCTACTCCGCTGTCTGGGATGCCCTGAAGGTCACCGATCAAGACCCGAACAACAGCAACAACGTGATCCTGCTGTACTCGGGTGTCTCCCGCAGCAAGTCCCTCAACGGCGGCAACACGGGCAACTGGAACCGCGAGCACGTCTGGGCCCAGTCGCACGGCGACTTCGGGACGTCCACCGGTCCCGGCACCGACCTGCATCACCTGCGCCCGGAGGATGTCCAGGTCAACTCCATCCGCGGCAACAAGGACTTCGACAACGGCGGCAGCGCGGTCGCGGGCGGCGGCGGCAGCCTCACCGACGCCAACTCTTTCGAGCCCCGCGACGCCGTAAAGGGCGACGTTGCCCGCATGCTCCTCTACATGGCCGTCCGTTACGAGGGCGGCGACAGCTGGCCCGACCTGGAGCCCAACGACTCCACCACCAACGGCAGCGTCCCCTATCACGGCCGACTGTCGGTGCTGAAGCAGTGGCACGAGCAGGACCCGCCGAGCGCGTTCGAGGAGCGCCGCAACGACGTGATCTACAACTCGTATCAGCGCAACCGCAACCCGTTCATCGACCATCCGGAGTGGGTCGGGGCCATCTGGTAGCCGGGCTCCCTGCGATCTGGTGCACCTCGGTGAGCGCCTCACGCACGCGTGCGAGCAGGAAGCGCAGTTGTGCCGGGGTCGCCCCGGGGGCCGCGATCCTGTCAGCCGCGTGTTCTGGGACTTCGGCGGCCATCTCCAGTCGGACGCGCTCGACGGCGTCGAATGGGCGAAGCACACGACTGTGCTGGCCGCCGTCGTCGCTGCTGCAGGTCGTGCTGTGACCGCGTAGGGCACGCTGAAGTGCGCACAAGTCGCCCACGCCCAGCTCGCCCAGTCCAAGGAGCGGCAGGAGGACAGGGACCGGCTGGCCGAGATCGTTCTGCCAGATATTCGAGCAGCCCCGGGCTACCTGGTGTTTCGCTGCGTGTCAGATCACGTCACTGGCTGCAGACGTCGTCGAAACGGTGGATGGCAGGCGTCATGGCGGGGCACTCGTGGTGGCATGACTGTCGACCACACGCGTGCACCGGTCCTGGAAGCGCTCGTCGAGTACCGTCGTGCGGGTCAGCTCTCGTTCACGCCGCCCGGGCACAAGCAGGCCCGGGGTGCGGATCCCGCCGTGCGGGAGGTTCTGGGCGATGCGGTGTTCATGGGTGACGTCCTGGCTTCCGGTGGGCTCGATGACCGGCTGATGCGGAGGCGGGTCCTGCAGCGTGCCGAGGAGCTGATGGCGGACGCCGTGCACGCCGAGCACACGTTCTTCACCACCTGCGGGAGTTCGCTGTCGGTGAAGGCGGCGATGCTGGCGGTGGCCGGTCCGCACGAGAAGCTGCTGATCGGACGAGACGCCCACAAGTCGGTCGTGGCGGGTCTTGTCCTGTCCGGCATCGAGCCGGTCTGGGTCGAGCCCCGCTGGGATGCGCAGCGGGGCATCGCCCACCCTCCGTCGGCCGAGGATTTCGACAAGGCCTTCCGTGCCCATCCGGACGCCCAGGGAGCGCTGATCACCAGCCCCACCCCGTACGGCGCGAGCGCGGACCTGCGGTCCGTGGCGGATGTCTGCCACCGGCGGGGGGTGCCGCTCGTCGTGGACGAGGCCTGGGGCGCGCATCTGCCTTTCCACGCCGACCTGCCGACCTGGGCGATGGATGCCGGCGCGGACATCTGCGTGACGAGCATCCACAAGATGGGCAGCGGCCTTGAGCAGGGCTCCGTCTTCCACCTGCAGGGGGATCTCGTGCCGCCGCACCTGCTGAAGATGCGCGCGGACCTTCTCGGCACGACCAGCCCCTCGGTTCTGATCTACGCAGGGCTGGACGGCTGGCGGCGGCAGATGGCCCTGCACGGCCACGACCTCGTGGGCGACGCCCTGCGGCTGGCGGGCGAGGTCCGCTCCGCGATCGAGGAGATGGACGGCCTGCACGTCAACGACCGAGCCGACTTCTGCGCCCCGGGACTTGCGGACGACTTCGATCCGCTGCCCGTCATCATCGACATCGCCCAGCTGGGAATCACGGGCTATCAGGCGGCCGACTGGCTGCGTGAGCACCGCGTCATCGACGCCCACCTGACGGACCACCGGCGTATCGGCGCCCAGCTCACGCACGGCGATGACGAGGAGACCGTCCAGCAACTGCTGACCGCTCTCAAGGACCTCACCCACGCGGCACCGGACCTGCCGGACGCGCCAGGCGTAGACGTCCCGTCGCCGAGCGAGCTGCGGATGGAACAGGCGCTCCTGCCGCGGGACGCGTTCTTCGGGCCGGCCGAAGAGGTTCCCGTGGCCAAGGCCGCGGGCCGCATCGCGGCAGAAATGATCACCCCGTACCCGCCGGGCATCCCCGCCATTCTGCCCGGCGAACGCCTCACCGAACCCGTCCTGCGGTACCTGGCAACCGGACACGCCGCAGGTATGAACCTACCCGACGCCGCCGACGCCGAGCTCCGAACGATCCGGGTCACCGAACAGCACAGCGCCTGAGTCCCGGTCGCGGTTCCGGCCCATGAAGACAGGCGGACGCGGTACGAGCCCGCTCTGCGGTCGCCTCGCGGACGGGCTACCCACATGGCGTAGTCAGTGCGGTCCAGGTCAGGTTCCACACGTCGGCCAGTTCGGCGACATGCGGGCGTTCAGCCAGCGCTCGAAGCCCGGCCGCTCGCCGTCGGTGCCGCGCGCCCGGTGTTCTGCGCGCTGGGCCGGCCGTTCATCCGCAGCAGGCCGCATCCCGGGCGGCCGAGCATGCCGCGCATCAGGTGCAAATTGTTCACCGGGGCCGCGGTCCCGGGGTCCTGAGGGGCCGGTAGACACCGTGCAGCCCGGTCGAGATCAGCCGCTCGGCACCGCCCAGGACCTCCGCGGTCCGCCCGATCCCAGTGCTCTGACCGGGTAGGTCCGCCGGCTTGGAGGTTGGAACGGGCGGTTGGGCGACGACCCCTGTTGCGACGCATGTGAGTGGTCGCAGCGGCCACCGCGGCCACCTCATGCCGTCCGCGTCCGCCACGGCCACACCGCCGACCGGGCCGCTTCCTGACGAGCCTTGGAAAAAAGGTCGGGCGGCTGTCGATCCGGCCACGTCCCGTTCGACGTCATGATGTGCGGCGCCTCGCCACACGATGACGCGACCGGACCTGACGAGGAAACACGTGGATCAACTGCTCAGAGTCATGAACTTCAACGTCTCGAGTGACGGAATCGGTGCCGGTGAGCACCAGAGTCTCGACCGGCCGTTCGGCCACGACCATCCCGAGAGGCTGTTCGCCTGGGCCGGAGCCACAGCGAGCTGGCCCATGCGGAAGGATCCCGGGGGGAGCCGGGGCCTCGACGACTACTTCACGCGAGACTTCGCACGCGACGTCGGTGCCGAGATCATGGGCCGCAATAAGTTCGGGCCCCAGCGCGGGCCCTGGCCAGACCACGAGTGGCGCGGCTGGTGGGGGGAGGAGCCCCCGTTCCGCACGCCGGTGTTCGTCATGACCCACCACAAGCGTCCGTCGTTCACCCTCTCCGACACCACGTTCCACTTCGTCGACGGCGAGCCGGCCGCGGTCCTCGAACAGGCGCGGGAGGCTGCGCAGGGCAAGGACGTCCGACTCGGCGGCGGGGTCACCACCATCCGGCAGTTCCTTGAAGCTGACCTCGTGGACACCATGCATGTGGCGGTCTCGCCGGTGAAGCTCGGGGCCGGACTACGACTGTGGGAGTCCCCCGATGAGCTGCGCGACCGATTCCGGCTGGAGGTCGTGCCCAGCCCGAGCGGCGTGACGCACCACCTGTTCTGGCGAAGGTGACGTGAGGGCCGCGGGGAGCAGCGGAACCGCCGGAGCTGCGCGCGGCGCTGCTCGACACCATCTCCCCGCAGGCTCGTTGGGCCGAGACGTCGACGAATCCCGTCAGGGACCGTCCGCCGAGCACCGGCGACACGGCGTTGGATCTTCCCTCTCGGCTGTAGAAGCAGTGGAGGCGGGTGGAGTGGGCATGCGGCATGGTGGGGCGATGGCGATCCTGGGCAGCGCGGCTGCTGCCGTGGTACCCGCGACGAGGCCGGCAACGCCGTCGGCTGGTCCGTACAGCACCGCCATGCCCACGGACTGTCCTGCGGCACCATCCGCTGGGCTGACTCGCAGGGCACCATCGACAGCGGCATAGAAGTGCCAGATGCTCGCTCCGGTTCCGAGAGACACCGCGAGCACGGACGCGGCGGCGGCAGCGTGGACCCGGATGACGAGCGCGCGGGGGCCGGTGAAGATCGCCCGCGGCCGTGCAGGTCAGGCAGGTGAAGGTCTGTCGAGGTGCGACGGCGGTCAGTACGAGGATGGCCTTCGCTTGCTGCGAAAGTCCGGGCACGCATCGACGCCGTCGGCGCGTGCCCGGATTGTGGATTTCACTTTGAGTGTGACGACTCAGGACGCCACCGAGGCAAGGTGTCGTCGTCCCGGACCACCTGACGCCTCCTCAAGCCGTCAGAGGCAGTCGATGAGGGTGACCGTCTCCGTGAGTGGCGCGCGGCCCATACGGGGATCGCGTGCCGTTGGGTCCTCGTATCCGATCGACATGCCACAGAAGAGCATCAGGTCGTCCGGTGGGGACACGATCTCCGCGACGGTCCTGTGGAACTTGGCCCACGCCATCTGCGTGCAGCTGTGCAGCCCCTCGTCGCGCAGCAACAACATGACGCTCTGCAGGAACATGCCAACGTCGGACCACTGTGGCTGCCCGGGAGTGCGGTCGATGTAGCAGAACAGGGCCGCGGGAGCACCGAAGCAGTCCCAATTCGCGGATGCGGCTCTCTGACGCGCTTCCAGATCCTCACGTGGAATGCCGAGTGCACCGTAGCTTCCAGATCCTCACGTGGAATGCCGAGTGCACCGTAGCTTCCAGATCCTCACGTGGAATGCCGAGTGCACCGTAGCGCTGCTTGCCGAAGGCCGATCGACGCTCGGCGTAGGGCGACTTCAGTGCCTTCGCAGACGCGACCACCAGGGCCGAGACACTCGCGGAGAAGCTCGTCGCGTGTACCCGCACCGTGCGGCGCCGCCCGTCGACGTTGACGCAGCGCTCGGGGGGAAGCATCTGCCGTGCTGGCACCCTCACGGCCGCGACGAAGAGCACGGTCGAGGATCCGGCCGTCGCCTGCAAGGCTGTCATGGCGCAGACCGCGGGGCCGTGCAGCCGTCCTCCCCCAACGGCCACTGGCCCCGTACAACTGCGAAGTAACCTGGACGGGCCCCTGTCGAGGCTCTCCTCGCCGAGGGTGCCCCACTGCGGCGCGGCCGTCGGCGTGAAACCTCCGCGTCGCGCCCCAACGCATCGTTTCGCGCCAGCTTTGAGGGCCGGAGCACATGTCCTGGCTGACTAGGGAACGGGACTGCCGGGCTCAAACTGAGGAGACGTCACCGCTCGAGATCGTCGAACTCCGTTTCGGGCACGCCGACCGTCCGGGAGGCCCGTGTCCGCCGCCTCATCAGTTGGGTGGCGGCACGTCGGTCTTCCGGTAGGCGCGGGCGAGTGCCATAAGCGTGCGGGCCTCGCCGAGTCGGTGGCCGGTCTCGCGATGCAGAGCCGAGTGCTGCGGAGCCACGGCCACCGACATCTTGCCGTCCTTGGGCACCCAGACATCATCGATCGCCTAGGCCGCCGGGCCGATCAGCGGCAGACGACGTTCGTTGATCCGCCGCTGCACCGGAACGCATCCCAGGTGGACTGGTTCACCGTCTGCTGCAGGCTTCTGCTCATTGCCGTCCTGAGGCAACACACGCAACATCCCGTTGATCAGAAGACCTAACGGAGTCCTACGGGGGTGGTGGGCCGCGCTGATCCGCCCTTTGGGCAGACGAATTGGCTGCCCAACCCTGCGTAACGAAGATTCCGAGGCCGGCACGCCAGCCAGGTGGATGCCTCAATCCCAGTCGCTGGACCATGAGTTGGTGAGATCGTACGATCCACCTACTTGTCGTTCGTCCCACGCTGGCGACGCAATCCCGGTCGGCTGTCGTTAGGTGTGCGGACCTTCGCGCGTGACCGTCCCCGAGGGCGCGGTCGACGGCGGTCAGGAGACTATGGTGGACGCCTCCCCCATCACGCCGCACCACATGGACCCTGCCGGCGGCTGCCCACACGCAGCCAATGCCCGGCTCTTGGCGCAGCGAACGGTCGTGCCGGTGGTGTTGCCCGGCGGTGTCGACGGCATGGCTGTCCTCGGCCATGCCGCGCTCAAGGAGTTCCTCGCGCACCCGGACGTAGCGAAGAACGCCCGGCATTTCACTGCACTGCGCGAGGGCCGGATAGCCAAGGGCTGGCCGTTGATGACTTTCGCGACGGTGGCGGGCATGACGACCGCGGACGGGGATGACCACCGACGGCTGCGGTCGCTGGTGAGCCAGGCGTTCACCGCCCGGCGTGTCGAGGGGATGCGGCAGTGGATCGAGGAACTGACGGACGCTCTCTTGGACGACCTCGCGGCCGCTGCTGCGAAGGAAGGGGGTGTCTCCGACCTGCGCAGGCACTTCGCCATGCCGCTGCCGATGGGCGTCATCAGCGAACTCCTAGGAGTCGGCCCGGAGCATCGCGATCGGCTGCACGACTTGTCCAATCTGGTGGTGGCCACCGATCTCCAGCCCGAACAGGCCCTCGCAGCCAACCGTGAACTCGTCGCGATCCTGGCTTCCGTGGCCGCGGCCCGCGCCGAGCGGCCCGGCGACGATCTCACCAGCGCCCTCATCGCCGCCCGCGATGAAGCCGGCTCCCGGCTCTCCGAGCAGGAACTTGTCGGCACTCTGCTCATCATGATCATCGCTGGGCACGAGACCACGCTGAACCTCATCACCAACGCTGTACGTGCCCTGTGTGCTCACCCTGACGAGCGCGCGAAGGTCGGCACGGGCGCGGCGAGCTGGTCTGATGTCGTGGAGGAGACCCTGCGCTGGGACTCGCCCGTCAGCTACTTCCCGTTTCGCTACCCGGTTCGTGACCTGGCCGTCGACGGGACGCTGATCCCGCAGGGCACGCCCGTCCTCGCCGGCTATTCCGCGGCGGGCCGGACCAGAGAGCCCACGGACGGGACGCCGACCGTTTCGACGTCTACCGCGCACGCGGAAGTACAGGCCCCCGGCACCTCTCCCTGGGGCACGGAGCCCACTTCTGTCTCGGCGCGCCCTTGGCCCGCTTGGAGGCGACGATAGCGTTGGAGCAGTTGTTCACCCGCTTCCCGGACCTCGATCTCGCTGTGGCCGAGAGTGAATTGCCGCGGCACGCGGGCTTCGTCGGCAACAGCGTAGGAACGCTTCCGGTACGCCTGGTGCGCCGGGCACCCGTCAGCGCGGATCCCAAGCGCGGCTGACGCTGCCGTGGTGCGACCACCGGCAACCGGCTGATCCTTTCGTGCGATCGTCACAGGCGTCAGAGGTAGATGACGCCCCAGGCGAGGTCGAGCCGGTTCTGGTGGAGGTCGGCTCGGAGACAGGGGAAGGCAGGCCTGCGAGGGCAATCCCGGGCCTGCCCCGCTGCAGTGGCATCCGTCCCCCCGCGCCCTGCGACACTGGAAACGCTTCGCTCTCGGCAGCTGCCATTGCCGGCCCGGCGGGGGGGTACGGATGGCCGGGAACAAACGAATTGGCGCTGTGAGGGGGACGGCATGGTGCTGGTAACGGATTTCCGGACGGTGGATCTGCCCGTGAGGGACCGGTTCACGTCGTGGCACGACATGACCTCCAGCGCACTCATCCCCAACGTGATCCGCAGCGACCACGACGCGGACTTCCTGGCGAGCGCGCGGGTGCTGGAGTTGGACGGGGTACGGGTGTCCTCGCTCACCTACCCCGCACTGGAAACGCGCCGGCCGGCCAGCATGGTCCGCAGGTCGGACCCCGAGTCCCTGCAACTGATGATCACCCTGCGGGGCAGTCACCGGATCCTCCAGTCCGGCCTCGACGCCACGAGCGGGCCGGGTGAGGTGCTGCTCTACGACACCTCGCGTCCCTGGCACGGCTGGGCCAGTGCCGGCCGCGGCACCGTGGAGGGGGTGATGGTGCAGTTCCCGAGGGCGCTGCTGCCCCTCCCCGCCGACAAGGTCCGTCGTCTCGTCGGCGAGCCCATGCCGGGTCAGGGCGGGGTGGGTGCCCTGCTGTCCGCGTACCTCACACAGCTCACCGCCGGCGCCGGCGCGTACACCGCGGCGGACGGTGCCCGGCTGGCCGGAGTCACCCTCGACCTGATGACCGCATTCCTGGCTCGGCATCTGGAGGCCGCCGACCAGGTGCCGCCCCACACCCGCTCGAACGTCCAGATGCTGGAGATCCGCGCCTTCATCCACCGGCACCTCGGGGACCCCGAGCTGGCCCCGGGGGCGATCGCGGCCGCCCACAACCTCTCCGTACGCTCCCTGCACCGGCTCTTCCGCGACCAGGGCGTCACGGTGGCCGGTTGGATCCGAGCACGGCGCCTGGAGCGTTGCCGCCGTGACCTGGCCGACCCCCTGCTGCACGCGCGCCCGATCCGCGCCGTCGCCGCCCGCTGGGGGTTCACCGACCCCGCTCACTTCAGCCGTGCCTTCAGGGCGGCCTACGGGCACAGCCCGCAGGCGTACCGCCGGCTGCACCAGTAGCCGGCCGTCCGGCCCCCTGGCGTCCATCGTCAACGGCTTGGCACGCATCTCCAACGACATGCCGCCCGTCACCCCCGACACTCGGCGACGTGCACATCGGCCGGAGGGAGAACGCGTGGCCCGTGACGCGCCGGTCCCGCTCCCGAAGCGTGCCCGGCGCGTCACGAGCCACGCCGACCGGTGTGCCGCACGCGCGCAACCCACACACGACGTCGACGGCCGCACGCCCGGCCGTCAAGTGAAAGGACACGAGTTGAGACTCTCCAAGCGCATCACCGGCGCTCTCATCACCGCGGCCATTGTCTGCGGTGGAGTCATGTCGGCACCGACGGCCGGCGCGTCGGTCGCCAGCGGCTCCATCAGCGGCGCCGACTGGGGCAACGCCGGTGTGAGGAACGACTGGGGCGACGAGGGGCCCTTGGACTACAACTCACACGACTACAGCAGGGCCGTGGCGCTGTGGCAGCTGGTCCTGCGAGCGGAGGGCTTCTACACCGGAGCCATCGACTGCGACTTCGGCCCCGCCACCACCGAGGCCACCAGGGACTTCCAGAGGTGGTACGGGCTCACGGCCGACGGCAGCGCGGGACCCAACACGCTGAGCGTGGCGGACAACTCCCTGCAGGATCTCGGCAATCAGCGCGACATCAGGTACCTCGCCTGGGAGGGCATGGGCTCGGTGGACTTCCGTCGCATCAACGGCGTCTACCACTTCTACCTCAACGGAGCCTGGCGGAGCGCCTCCTACACGTCGGCCTCCGGCTGCTGAACGACCACCTGACAGCGAACGGCAGCTGGGGCGCCAGAAGTTCTGCGGCGCCCTGGCCCCGTGTTGTCACCGGGCCGGACGAACCGTCCAGCCGGTGGACGGCTCACCACCACGGAGACGGCTCATCACCACCGAGAGGGAACGGAACAATCCGATGCACCATGGATCAGCTCATGGCTTCCTCCGCACCCCAAGACAGCTTCACCGTGCTCAGGGAGATCTCCCAGCACACCGACATCAAACTCACCCCGGTCGCCGCGGAAGTCCCCAAACACGCCCAGGGCGCCGCGCTCCCCCACGTAGTGTGCGGGGAACTGCACGCAGCCCTCGCCCGCCACACCACCGGGACACGACCGGACCCCTGACCCAGCGCCGCGGCCAGTCCACCGCCATACACAACGCCTTGGCGCCGGCCACCCGGAGCGCCCCGAACTGCCGTAGAAACGCTCCTCCCCGACAGGGTCTGGCTCCGGTCGCGTGGTGTGGCCACGCTCGGTGATCAGCGGTTGTTCTCGTGGCTGAGCGTGACGCCGGTGGCTGCGACGCCGGGTGCGGTCTCCAGATCGCTGATATCGACCCATAGCAGCAGAGCGTCGGCGAGCTTCTTGTGAACGACGTCGACACAGCCCCCGATGTCGACTGACTCGACATGTCGAGTCAGTCGACATATTGTCGGACGCATGAGCCAGCAAACCGAAGCCGATCGCGTCACGGCGCTGTCCGCACTCATCGGCTGGGCCGAGCGCAGAGAACGCCTGGCCTCCGACCGGGCCGACCGCGTGGCCGACGCCTGGCGCACCGGCACCCGGAGCGTCGCCGAGCTGGCCAGACTGGCCCGCGTCTCACGCGACACCGTCTATGCCGATCTCGCCGAGCGCGGCATCGAGGTGAGCAAGCGGGGCGAGCCCGTCGCAGGACCACTCACCGGCCGGGGCGAGCCCCTGGACGCGGAATCCGTTCGCGCGATCGCGCGGATCGCGGATGCCGTCACCCGCCCCGCCTACGTCCACGATCCGGCCGACCCCCTCACGCGTGCCGGTCTCGCCGCTTCCGGGGCCCTGCGAACTGTCGCCGACGTGCTGGACCCACCGGTGGACCAGGGACCGGGCTGGGAGCCGAAGGAGACCCTGCCGGACCTGGCGGGGCAGGGACAGGCCGTCACCCACCACGCCCACCGGGCGCTGGCCCAGTCCGCTCAACGCGCAGAACTCGCGGCTTGCGCCGACCTCCGGCGCCGCTCGCTCCTGCATACCGGCCGAAACGCCGTCACTGACGCCGCGACACTCACGGTGACCGTGCCGACAGGTGAGACGGTCACCGTGAGCCTGGCCACCGACGAGACAGGCTGGACCACCCTCTCCAGCGACAGCGCCCTGATCCGCGACGACGCGGACTCTCTCGACCACCTGGAGGTGCAGGCCGCGTTGCACGTCCTGGCTCAGGTCATCACCCGACACCTTTCCGAACAAGCTCTCACCCCACGCCGCAAGGACGCGCTGCCCGGCACCCCGCCGCCGCGCACCCGCTCCACGTCATAGCCAATGGCCGTGCCGGGCCGCCCCAGCGGGAACTGCCCGCCCCAGGGCTGCCGCCGGTGTCACATCAGCGACACCTCAGCCCCGGACGGAGCCACCGCTCCCACACAGGACCACACTCCGGCTGTCCCGCGCTGCCCCCGCCGCTCCCCCGGCGGTGTCATGACGAGTTGGCGAGTGACCGTACTCAGCGCCGAGGACCGTCGATGGGCAGGCAGGTGTGAGCCCTTCTACAAACCATGCCGACAGCGCCCTCAGCTGAAGGGCTGCTGTCCCCTAACTCCCAGCCGGCGTGGAGAGCACTGACTTCTCCTCTCCGGACGTCTGCCGGTCCACAGGACCTTGCCAGCGCAGCAGCCAACCGCTCCCGGCAGGGAGCTTGTTCCGGCCTCATCCGGGGCAAGTCACGTGGGGTGAGGACGGCCTGGACGAGCGCGGTGACGCGGGAGGTGCTGCTCCGCTTCGTGGGCGAGGAAGTCGGTCGCGCCCCGGGAGGTGGGCCGTTAACCTCCGCCGGAGCGGAATGAGGTACGGCACGCGACCGAGAAGGGAAAACCGTGCATGGAGATCGAGGGCGTACGGACCGACCGTCTGGGCCTGCTGCTCGACCAGTTCGACAAGGCCAGGGAGATGGCCGGGGTGCGGCTGGCGGGGCTCGGCGACGAGGAGTATCTGTGGGAGCCGGTGCCCGGCTGCTGGTCGCTGCGGCGGCGTGACGAGGCGACGACGCCGCGGGCGTTCGGGCCCGGCGAGTGGGTGATGGACCTGGGCGCCGCAGACATCCCGGCGAGCGAGTACGCGGAGGTCGCTCGGCAGGCGGCCGGCGGCATGCCGGTGGAGAAGATCGCCGAGGACTGGAGCGTGACCGTCGAGCGGGTCGAGCAGATCCTGGCCCACACCGGCGAACCGGAACCGGACAAGACGCCGGTCACGACCATCGCGTGGCGACTGGGACACCTCCACCATGAGTTCGCGGGCAACTGGGAGTGGACCTTCGGCGAACGACGCCAGGATCCGAAGCAGATGATCGACTTCTCCCCCTCGGCGGCCCTGACCCTGGAGCGCTTCTGGCCGGTGATCGACCGCTGGCGCGCCGACATCGGCGCCCTCACCGAGGACCAGCTCGACACGGTCGGCCTCTCGCAGTACCCCTACGGCTCCAACCCCGAGGAACCCTTCATCTCCGTACTGTGGGGAGCCAACCTCGAATTCATCCATCACATGGCCGAGATCGCATTGCTCCGCGACCTGTGGCAGGCCCGCTTCACCACACCCCGATAGACCTGCGGCGTAAGCACCGCCGATCCACGCAAATCAACGGAGCCCGCACCGATCGAGAGGACCCCCACCGTCAGGCAGCCGGTCACGATGCGATCAGAAGCGGCCCTTGACCGATGAGTACAGGGTTTCCACGCTGCGCCGGGTGCCGTCGCTCCCCCCGTGAAGTTCGTACGGGGGTTCAGACGGAACGTACTGCCGTCAGCGCGACGTACGCGAACGTACGTGTTGCCGGTGTAGGTGCCGCTGACGTAGAGCTCATTGGGCCTGCCGCCCAGTGCCACCTCGTCGAGCGGATCCGCCCACAGGAGCCCTTTGTCGCGGACCGACCAGTAGGCGCTCTTGACCAGGAGCACCCGGCGGTCGGTCACCCCCGAGGACGGCGCGCCGGAAACCGGCACCGAGGTACCCCGACAGGGCCACCTTCAGTGTCTCTTTACGCAGATAGGGGTGCAGGGCCCGCTTCAGCTCGGACTCGCTCATGACGACCCTCCGTCGGCCGGTGCGTGCATGCCTGGCACAGTGCCTCGGCCGAGTGCACATCCTCGTCGGTGTCCGCACGACCGTGCACACTCCGAGGATGCAGGCCGCACCGGCCGCGAGTCACACTCAGCGTTCTACCGGAACCCTCCACCGGGCGGGGACGAAACCCAGTAGTTGATCACAATTCAGACAGGGCCTGAGCGGCTTGTGGCGACGGGGCGCGTTCTCGCGTTGGTGCCGACGCTGGCGGTGCCGGCGCAGACGGTGAAGCGTGGAGGACGCCGGGCACAACGGGCCGGTGAATGCCGTGTCGCCCGGCGCGGCACCGGGCACGGCTCCGGCCTGGGCATGTACCGCTGCGTCGTGGAAGGAACGAGCGCGCTGCCGCACTGGTCCCGCCGCCTGCGCATCCGTTGTGAGATCCGCGACGACCTCCACCAAGCGTTCGTCACCCTCGGTTTCGCCGTCATCTGCTGGCGACGACTGCGCACCGCACTTTGCTGAGAGTAGGGGCAGGCGATGCCCCCCAGGGGATGGCCTGCTCGATACGTCAGACCGCATGCGTGGCCTTCAGGCCCGCGCGGCCTCACATCCGGGATGTGAGCACGTCGACCTCACAGCCCGGCGCGGAGGGGTCGAAGCCGTGCTCGATCAGCCAGCGAACCCCCAGCAGGCTTCGCAACGACCACCACGCGTGGACCACGTCGAGGTCGATGTCGATGCCATAGCCGGCGATGACGTCGTCGAGGTGCTCCTCGTGTCCGAGCGTGAAGGTGGCGAGGTCGTACAGGGCATCACCCTGGCCGGCCTCGGACCAGTCGATGATGCCCGTGACCTCGTCGCCGTCGCCGAAGACGTGCGCGATCTGCAGGTCGCCGTGCGTGAACGCCGGAGTCCACGGCCGGAGCGCGGCCTCGGCGACCTGGCGGTTGCGCGTGACCAGGTCAGCGGGCAGGACGCCGTTCGTCACGAGCAACTCGCACTCGTCGTCGAGTTCCGCCGCCAGCGCGACGATGCTCCGGCCGGCCCGTCCCGGCCGGGACGGCAGCGGCGCGTCGTGCAGCTTCCGGATGGCGGTGCCCGCCGCGGCCCACGCCGCCGGCGACCCGGTCGACGGCCCGCCGAGGCTCCCAAGCGTCGTCCCCGGGAGTGCGACGGTCGCGAGCACGGGCGGCTTGCGCCACAGGACCTCCGGGGTCGGGACCGGCGCGAGGGACATCGCCTCGACCTCGACGTCGATGCGCGCCTGATCGGCGTCCACCTTCAGGAAGACGTCGCCGACGCGCAGAGTCGCACGCTCGGAGTGGGCCGCGACGACTTCGACCTCATCCATGGGCGACCAGTATCCCGGGGACGATCGCCGACGTCGCCGGGTTTTCGCGTGTGATCACGCCGCTGACCGCGTCCCCCTACTCAGCGGCCTCGTGCACGACCGACCTCTGACCAGGTCATGCCCACCACTTTTGTCAGGAGTCCTGAGCGACAGTGAGCACGATCTTGCCCTGGATGTGTCCCCGGGCGATGCGCTCGTGTGCCGCCCGGGCCTCCGCGAGCGGGAACGTGCTGTCGATCGCGACGCGAATCTTCCCCGCGTCGACCAAGCTCTCCAGTTCGGCGAGCTGCGCGCCGCTCGAGCGGACCGTCACGGCCGTGACCGTGACACCCAGCTTCGCGTTCTCCTCGTCGTCGAACTGGCCGAAGTACACCGGGTAGAGGGACCCGCCGCGCTTGAGGGTGCGCAGGAAGCGCCTGCTGTCGGGACCCCCGACGGCGTCCAGGACCAGGTCGACGTCCCGGACGACCTCCTCAGGCCGCTCCTTGGTGTAGTCGATGAACTCGTCGGCGCCGAGCTCGCGCAAGAACGTCTCGTGGGTGCCGGAGGCCACGGCGATGACGCGGGCCCCCTTCCACTTGGCCAGCTGGAGCGCGAGGTGCCCCACGCCACCGGCAGCGCCGTTGATGAGCACCGTGCTCCCGCTGTCGAGTGCCATCGGGCGGTGCTGGGCTTCTTGGAACGGCGAGGGGTGATCGTGCCCGAGCTCGATCAAGAACTGCCACGCCGTCAGCCCCGACATGGCCAGGGCGGCGGCGTGCACGTGGTCGATGCCGGCCAGCTTGCGGGCGAGGTCGGACGACGGCGCGGTGACGAACTCGGCGTACGCGCCGCTCTGGAGAACGGTGGGGAAGCGCAGAAGGCCGACCACCTCGTCTCCGACCGCGAAGCCGTTGACGTCGGCGGCGACGGCTTCCACGACGCCTGAGACGTCGGTCCCCGGAATGAGGGGCAGATGGAACTGAGGCCTGAGCTCGGGGGGTATGTCGGGCATCCCCTCACGCGCGTACCGGTCAGGTGGGTTGACGCCGACCGCGTGCACGCGCACGAGCACCTCACCCGGCCCTGGCTCCGGAACCGGCACGTCCTCGTGACGCAGCACTTCAGGACCGCCGAACTCGCGCAACCGGATCGCCTTCATAGTCTGTTTCGGCACAGCGCGCTCTCCTGCGTGTCTCGCGGGGTAAACTAAGTGAACCAATGGTCCGTTTTTCCGGACCATTGATCCGAATATATGGACCACTGATCCGGAAGTCAAGAGGGACAGATGCGAGCCGACGCCAGGAAGAACCGCGACCACCTGCTCGCAGTGGCGGGCGCCGCCATCGGCGAGCAGGGCGTCGACGTATCACTGCGCGACATCGCGCGCCGGGCCAATGTCGGGCTCGCGACGCTGCTGCGGCACTTTCCGACTCGCGAGGCGCTGCTCGACGCCCTGCTCCACACGAGCTTCGACGCGCTGACCGCCAAGGCAGGCGCCCTCGAAACGTCCAGCTCGCCGGGCGATGCTCTCGTTTCATGGCTGCGCGACTGCGTCGGGTGGACAACTGAATACCGGGGCGCGGTCGTATTGATGGCAGCCGCCATCGAGGACCCCGAGTCCGCACTCCACGCTTCGTGCGTCACTGTGCGCGCGGCCGGTGCGCGGCTCCTCACCCGCGCCCAGGCTGCGGGCATGGCGCGGACGGACATCGATGGCGCCGATTTGTTCGCGCTGGTGGAGGCGCTCGCCTGGCTCGGCGATCAGCGCTCGCTCGCGCCACGCGCCGATCGCCTCTTCGACGTTGTCACAAGCGCGATCCTGACCAGCACAGCGAGCAGCGACACCCACGAAGAAGACCGCCCTCGCGCCCGTAACTGAGATCGTCGCGCACGCGGACCGGCGAACTCGGCCGCGCGCCCGGCAAGGGCGGGATCGACGCCGAGTTCGTCAGGGCGCCGAGGGTCACCGGCACCGAGCCGCGTGCCTGCGGGAGAGGGCCGCGGCCGCCCCGACCGGCTGACGAAGGCAGCGCGTACGGACAGTTCGAGGCCCAGGGCGTCCCGCAGCGCGAGCATCGATAGGACATCAATCGCACATGGTTGGACGGCGTCATCCGCCGCTCCGCGTACCACTCGGTGACATGGCCGCGCCGGCATCAGGTGTTCCGCAGGTGTTTGGTGCTTGCCCGGCAGTTGTCGGAGGACCGCACGGGGGCCGAGCGGCGCTCCACGGACGCCGGCATCGGCACTGCTGGAGGGCGGGCGGGTCCTGAGTTGAGCGGCTGCGGATGCCGCCGGCGAAGTCGACAGGCACGGCGATGGCCCGTGCGATGCAGCTCACCGGCGTTCGGACTGGAGCGGGTGAGTCTTCGCGGTGCCGGTGACCGGGCCGAACACGCTGGCAAGGTTAGGGCCCGTGAGCAAGGCCCAGATGATCTAAGCGGAACTGAACTACGGCGCCGCGCACCTGCTGCCCGCGCGAGTGACGCACGAAGCCTGGAGTGCGGATGCGGTCTCCTCGATGCCGGCCGCCATCAGCGAGATCACGCCCCGGTACTCGGTTGTCCACACGACGCAGCCGCGTAGCGACGAAGCGACAGCCACATCAGGCGCTCTCGGCGTCTCGACCTCACCCGCCTTTACCGTCAGTTCGTCGGAGCTCGCCTGGAGCAGGGCATCGAGCAGCACCTCGCGTACCGGCGAGCGGCGTCGCGAGTCCGCCCTCGGCTTTGCGCGCCATGTCGCTGAGCCGCATCGTCGCTCTGCCGTGATGGCGGGGCCCGCTATTGCGAGCGGTGGCTCGCGGGTCTTCCCCGCGTCGGTTCGCATCTTGCCCCTTCTTGACTTCCGGATCAGTGGTCCATATATTCGGATCAGTGATCCGGGAAAAGGGACTAATGGTTCAAGTGGGGCCAATGGTTCAGTCGGACCGTGGCGAACGAGCCACCCCTCCCCGGCCGTCATCGCCGTCCGCCGCAGCGGCCGCGGACAAGCAGGCGCCCCTGCTGCGACCACTACCTGTTGAACCGGTGACGCATTGGATGCGGATTTCACCGACGTCAAGAAAACAAGGACATCCCCATGAATCTGAAGCTCGAAATGATCGTGCTGCCCGTCTCCGACATCGACCGGGCCAAGGCCTTCTACGAGAAGGTCGGATTCCGCCTGGACGTCGACTACACGGCCAGCGAGGACGTCCGGGTGGTGCACTTCACGCCGCCCGGCTCCGAGTGCTCGATCATCTTCGGTGAGGGGATGACCCCCATCGCGCCCGGCTCGTTCCAGGGCCTGTACCTCGTCGTCTCCGACATCGAGGAGGCCCGCGCGGAGCTCACCGGCCGGGGCATCGAGGTCAGCGAGATCTTCCACGACGCGGGCGGCCTCTTCCACGGCCACGCGAGCGGGGACGTCACCCACCGCAGCCCTGGCCAGGAGCGGCGGGCCGGCCCGCACCCCGAGCGCGCCTCCTACGCCTCCTTCCTCACCTTCAGCGACCCGGACGGCAACGGCTGGGTGCTCCAGGAGATCACGCAGCGCCACCCCGGCCGCTGACAACCCCGACAAGCCACCTTCCAAGGGCCGCAAAGGGCCGCGTACGGGCCGGACGGCAGCCGGTCCGGCCCAACGGTTCTCGCGGTCCGGGCCGAAGGTCGGCACCGGACCGCCGGGCGTGGGCAACGGTGCTCTCCGCCGACGGGTCCCGCCGCCACGGGGCCGCGCCGGGCGCCGCAGGCGCCGCGGGCGCGAGAGACGGCTTTGCCGCCAGGGCCTTCCCAACCGGTGGCCACCCCCTCCAGCCGGTGCGGTGTGGCCGCCCCGGCACCGTCCGGCGGCGGGAAGCGCCGACACACGGCCGGCAATGGGCCGCCGCCATCGGCATGTCGACCAAGTCACAAAAGCAATGAGGAACGAAACGGTGAGGACCGAAAAGTGAGGAACGCAGCAGTGATGAACGAGACAACCCGCACCTATGACGTGATCGTCATCGGCGCAGGGCCGGTCGGCGAGAACGTGGCCGAACGCGCCCGAGCCGCAGGGCTCAGTACCGTGATCGTCGAGCGGGAACTCCTCGGCGGTGAGTGCTCGTTCTGGGCCTGCGACCCCAGCAAGGCGCTGCTGCGGCCGGTGGTGGCACGTGCCGACGCGAGCCGCGTACCAGGACTCGACCCGGCGGTGGCCGGCCCACTGGACGTCGAGGCGGTCCTCGCACACCGAGACAGGATGTCCTCCTACTGGAAGGACGAGGACCAGGTCGACTGGCTGAACTCGGTCTCCGTCGACCTCATACGCGGCCACGGCCGCCTCACCGGCCCCAAGCAGGTGGCCGTGGAGACCCCTGAGGGCGACAGCATCGCCTTGACCGCCCGGCACGCCGTCGCCGTTTCCACCGGCACCCGCGCCGCCCTGCCCCCCATCCCCGGATCCGACACCGTACGTCCCTGGACCAGCCGCGAGGCCACCACCGCCGACAAGGTGCCCGGCCGCCTCGCCGTCGTCGGCGGTGGCGTGGTGGCCGTCGAGATGGCCACCGCCTGGCAGGCGCTCGGCTCCCAGGTGACCATGCTGGTCCTCGAGAACGGGCTCCTCGAGCGGATGGAGCCGTTCGCCGGCGAACTGGTCGCGGACGGACTGCGCGAAGCAGGCGTCGACATCCGCTTCGACACCACCGTCACCTCCATGGCCCGCGAGGAGGGCGAGGTGCGGATCACGCTGTCCGATGGCGGGCAGCTGGCAGCGGACGAGATCCTGCTGGCGACCGGACGCGCTCCGCAGACCCGCGACGTCGGCCTGGAGACCGTCGGTCTCACCCCTGGCGACTGGCTGACCGTCGACGACACCTTCCAGGTCACCGGCGTCGAGGGCGGCTGGCTCTACGCCGTCGGCGACGTCAACCGCCGTGCCCTGATGACGCATCAGGGCAAGTACCAGGCCCGGATCGCCGGCACCGTCATCGCCGCCCGTGCCAAGGGAGAGCCCGTTGACGACGCCCCCTGGGGCGCGCACGTGGCCACCGCCGACCACGCTGCCGTCCCCCAGGTCGTCTTCACCACCCCCGAGGTCGCCTCCGTCGGCATGACCAGCCGCGAGGCCAAGCAGAGCGGGCGCAGCATCGAGGTCGTCGACTACGACCTCGCCCGCGTCGCCGGCGCCCACCAGTACGGCGAGGACTACCGCGGCCGGTCCCGCATGCTGATCGACACCGATCTCAACACCGTTGTGGGCGTCACCTTCGCCGGCCCCGGAGTCGGGGAACTCGTCCACTCGGCCACCATCGCGGTCGCCGGCGAGGTGCCCCTGGACCGGCTCTGGCACGCCGTCCCCGCCTTCCCCACCCTCGGCGAAATCTGGCTGCGGCTGCTGGAGACCTACCGCGGCTGAGAAATGCTCCGGCCGGCATGCGGGACGGTCCTGGCCTTCGCCGGGCGACCCGGCCGTCCCCGGGCGGCCGGGCGACCCGGCCGTCCCCGGGCGAGGAGCGATCCCCCACCCCGGTGGCCGGCAGTTTCCTCCAGGCGACGTGCCCGCCCCGCCATGAGTGCGCACAGAGGGACGCGGCAGCCAAGAACCACCTCTGGGACTGTTTCACCGCGAACGAGCGGCAGATTCCGGCCTGGACGGCGACCGTCACGCCCGCGACTGCGCCGCGGACTTTCTCGCCACGGCCGCCCCCTCGGTCACACCGCGCGCCGGCAGCAGCTGCCGGTGCGGCTGCCTCCGGCCCTCCGGGTCATCGGCGCGGGCTGCGTCCGGCCGCCGTCTCCGACGTCGGTCTCGTCTCGGTCGCCTCCCTCATCGGGTCGGCCGACTCGCCCTCCTGCCCTCGCTCACCACCCGCGGACTGAGCGGGCTCAGCCGGTCATCACCGACGCCTCCGCCAGCCGCGCCGCCACCGTCGACCCCGTCTGGCACCGGGCCCGATCGTGCTCGCCCGCCGTGCGGGAGGCCGACAGCCCAGCGCTCAGGGCGGAGACCGTCAGCACCGGCGACCTCCTCCCCGGCGTCCGGGCATCCGACGCGCCACACCGGGCACGTTCAAGATCAGGACCTACAGTTGAAGTACGTGACGGACCTGGCGGGAGGCGGGCTGAACCGGTCGGTTCGGCTGCCGGACGAGCGTTCCCCTCGCCGGCACGGGGCGGGCAGGGATGGAAGCGGAGGTGCCTTCGAAATGCCCAACGATGAGGTGCTCGCGCTCGTCGACGAAGACGGCCGGGTGGTCGAGTGGAGACGCCCCGCCGAGGAGCTGTTCGGGTGGTCCGTCGACCAGGCCGTCGGCCGGTCCGTGACCGCGCTCCTGCGTGAGCCCACCACCGACGGCGAACAGCGACGGGAAGGACTCCCGGACACCAGCGCGATCCAGGTCAAGCCGGTGCTGCACGGCACCTCCGTGCTCTGGCAGGTGCGCGTGGCGCGGGACACCGCACCGGGACAGAACACACCCGAGCACGAAGCGTCGGGAAGGGAGGTGCCGGGGCAGGACCTTGCGATCCTGGAAGCCGTGTTCGCCCATTCCCCGGTGGGACTGCTCGTCCTCGACGACCAACTACGCGTGGTCCGCACCAGCAGCGCCGTCGGCTGGCTGCGCGACACCTCTGCGGGGCATGCGGGGCACCTGCCGGGCAGGCACTTCACCGAGGCGTGTGCATTTGAGGACGCCGAGCAAGAAGCCGTCGTGGCGCGACGGGTCCTGAACAGCGGCAAGCCGGAAGTGAACCGGACCGTCCGAGTCCTGAGAGCACCGGGCGAGCCTCGAAGCCGCACCGCATCCGTCTCCTACTTCCGCCTGGCGGACTCCCGAGGCGATGCCATCGGAGTGGTGGCGTACACGGTCGACATCACCGAACGGGAGAACGCACAGCGCCGTCTCGCCCTCCTGGAAGCGGTCCGGACACGCGTGGGGCACCGGCTGAACGTGATGCACGTCTGCCAGGAACTGGTGGAGGCCGTGGTGCCCGCCTTCGCCGACGTCGCCGATGTCGAGGTGATCGAAGACGTCATCCGCGGGGAAGACCCTCCCCCCGCCCCCGTCCAGCCGGACCTCCCCCTGCGCCGAGCCGCCTTCCGCGGCGACATCGGGAGTCACCCGACCGCAGTCGTGCGCCCCCTGCCGGCCGGCACCCCCTTCTCGCACGTCCTGTCCGACCTCCGGCCCCGCCTCGTCCCTCTCGAGAAGAACAGCTCATGGCAGGCCGCCGACCCCGAACGAGCCGACATCATCGAGCGGTCCGGCGCCCACTCCCTGATCGTCGCGCCACTGGCGATGCACGGGCAGACCCTGGGCGTCGTCAGCCTCTACCGTGGCCGCCAGCAGGACCCCTTCGAGCAGGACGACATCACGGTGGCCTACGCGGTGTGCGCGCACGCGGCGCTCTGCATCAACAACGCCCGCCTCTTCATGCGCGAATGGATGATCGCGTCGACCGTCCAGCGCAGGCTCCTGCCCCAGCAGCCCACCGCGCAGGCCACGGTGGAGATCGCCTCAGTGCACCACGCCGACCCGAAGGGCGGCAGCACGTGGTTCGACACGATCGCCCTGCCGAGCGCGCGGACCGCGCTGATCGTCGGCAACGTGGCAGGGCAGGGCATCGCCGCCGCCGTCACCATGGGACTGCTGCGCACAGCGCTCCATACACTCGCCGCCCTGGATCTGGAGCCGGACGAACTGCTTGCCCGCCTGAGCGACACCACGGCCCGTCTCGTCGCCGCACGCGCCGCACTGCCCCCTTCCGACCCCCTCCACGGCGAACCGCTCGTCGCCGGCTGCATCATCGCCCTCCACGACCCGGTCGAACTCACCTGCACCATCGCCCGCTCCGGTCTCCCCGAACCGGTCGTGATCTTCCCCGACGGCACTCCCGCCGACCTGTCCGTCCCGCCGGGCCCCCCGCTCGCCGAAGCGGACAACGCCCCCTTCCCCGCCACCACTGTCAGCATCCCCGAAGGAACCACGCTGGCCATCGGCACAGCCACCCTCACCGACCAGCTCCTGGCACCCAGCGGCTCCCTGCGGCCGCTCCTGCACCGCACCTCCGCGACGCCCCTGCCGCACATACGCGACACCCTCGCCGACGCGCTCACCCACCACCACCCCACCGGCGAGACACTCCTCCTCCTCGCCCGCCCCAGAGCACTGCCTGCCAACCAGGTACTGACCTGCGACCTCCCCGCAGGGCCCGAGGCCGCACCGATCGCCCGCGCCGCCACCCGCCGCCAACTGGACGCCTGGAAGGTGGACGAGGAAACCGCGTTCATCACCGAACTCATCGTCAGCGAGTTCGTCAGCAACGCTGTCCGGTACGGCACCCCGCCCCTACGACTCCGCCTGCTCCACCAGCAGAAGCTGACCTGCGAAGTCACCGACACCGCGGCCAGCGCCCCGCAGGTCAAACACGCCCGCACCATCGACGAGACAGGCCGAGGCCTGCACATCGTCGCCACCCTCGCCGACCAATGGGGCACCCGCTACCAGCCCCATCGAAAAACCGTCTGGGCAGAACAGCCGACGGGAGCGTCGGCGGCATCTCCATAACCCAGGTCGCCTACAAAGGAGTAACGGCCTGACAGGGGCCGCGCACTGCGAGGCCGGGTCAACTGCGCAGCCTTGCCCGATGGTCTGCCTCCCGGCCGGTTTCTGTCTTGTGGCTCCGTAAGGGTATGGGTCTCTGACGAACTGCCTGATGACGTGCAACGGTTGTGGCCTCATCTGCTGCGCGAACAACGAGCCCACGGTGTGGTTCCGCTGCTGTGCTGGCCCGGCGCCATGGGCAGAGCGCTCACTCTGGACCGGGTGGACGCCGTCCGCTTGGAGGAGGTGCTGGCCGCAGATTTCGTCGAGTACCGCCGCAGGCGGCTGCCTCTGTGGCAGGACCCGACGCCGTCCCCGGCACCTGAGGGAGTCGAACCGTGGCGTGGGGGTGTTCGGGAGCGAGCTGCACGTCTCGGTGGCGAGACCTCCCGTCGCAGCCGAGCACGTGAACCTGCTCGCGCTGGAACACGTACTGTCGACCGCGAACAACATCGTCGACGACCCGCCCACACCATTCCCCCAGTACGCGACGGACCTCGTGGGGCGGACGTCCTGGTCGTTCTGGTGGGATTAGGCATGACGGCCAGGCTGCCTTCTTCCTTGGATCGGGAGGCCGTTGAACGCGGAGCAGTAAGCGCGGATCAGGCCGTTGCCCCCAGGTCGGACGCCGACTCGGGGGGCTGATGGTGGGCCCCACGCGACAGCACGCAGCAGCGGGCGTGTTGTCAGGGGAACGACCCCTGGAGCCGCAATCTCGCCTCAGTCCGCAGCGACCGGCTCAGCGTGTTCGGTCGGGACGTCGCGGACGCCCAGCCGCAGGTGTTCGACGTGGTACAGGGCCTGCTCCAGGAGCTCCGCGACGTGGTTGTCGTAGAGGGCGTAGATGATCGACCGGCCATGACGCTCACCGGCGACCAGGCCGAGGTTGCGCAGCAGGCGCAGCTGGTGGGAGCAGGCCGACGCCTCCATTCCGACGGCCTCCGCGAGGTCGCTGACGGAACAGGGCCCCTCCTGGAGTCGAGCCAGGATGTGCAGCCGCGAGGGTGTGGCCAGCGCCTGAAGGGTGGCGGCGACATCCGCGGTGCCCACGGCATCGAGGCGCTCGCGGGTGGTGGCTCTGCTGGTGGCGTCGCTGCTGTGGCCCATGCGTCCATCATAGCGACCATACATGAAGACCTATTCAGCTATTCATGTATGGTGCGTGCGTACGCCCCGCCCACCCGTGAAGGGTTGATTTGTCATGCCTTCTGTCCTGGATCAGCGGCCCGCGCCGCCTGCTGTCGGCGTGCGGCCATCGGCGTCACGGCGCCGGACGCGCGTTCTGGCGCTGCCGGAAGCCCGGTGGGCGCTCACTGCCCTGCTGCTGTTCCTGCTCGCCCTGCCCCTCTACCTGCTGGGCACCCCGGCGTGGCTGTGGGGGACCCTGTTCGCCGCCACCTACGTCACGGGCGGGTGGGAGCCGGGATGGGAAGGGCTGAAGGCACTCAAGGACAAGACCTTGGATGTGGATCTGCTGATGGTCGTCGCGGCGCTCGGCGCCGCCGCGATCGGGCAGGTCCTCGACGGCGCCCTGCTGATCGTCATCTTCGCCACCTCGGGTGCCCTGGAGGCCGTCGCCACCGCTCGTACCGCCGACTCGGTGCGCGGCCTGCTCGACCTTGCTCCCACCACCGCCACCCGGCTGCTGCCCGACGGCACCGAGGAAACCGTCGACGCGGAGATGCTCGCCGTCGGAGACACCATCCTGGTCCGGCCGGGCGAGAGAGTCGGCGCCGACGGGCAGGTCGTCGACGGGGCCAGTGACGTCGATCAGGCGACCATCACCGGCGAGCCGCTGCCGGTGGCCAAGGAGGCCGGGGACGAGGTGTTCGCCGGCACCGTCAACGGCACCGGCGCCCTGCGGGTGCGCGTCGAGCGTGACCCGGCAGACTCGGTGATCGCGCGGATCGTCAAGATGGTCGAGGAAGCGTCCGAGACCAAGGCTCCTACTCAGCTCTTCATCGAGAAGGTCGAGCAGCGGTATTCGATCGGCATGGTGATGGCGACCCTTGCCGTCTTCGCCGTCCCGCTCGCCTTCGGCGGCGAGCTCCAGTCAGCCCTGTTGCGGGCGATGACCTTCATGATCGTCGCGTCCCCATGCGCCGTGGTCCTGTCCACGATGCCGCCGCTGCTGTCCGCGATCGCCAACGCCGGCCGCCATGGCGTGCTGGCCAAGTCCGCCGTCGTCATGGAACGCCTCGGCCAGATCAACGCCGTCGCCCTCGACAAGACCGGCACCCTTACCGAAGGCACCCCCCGCGTCACCGACATCCGCCCCCTGCCGGGCAGTGGGCTGGACGAGACCGCCCTCCTGGTCCTGGCCGCCTCCGCCGAGCACCGGAGCGAGCACCCCCTGGCCCGTGCCGTCGTCGACGCCGCCCACGAACGGGAGCTGCCCCTCGCCGCCGCCGTCGACTTCGCCTCCGTCCCCGGCCAGGGCGTCACCGCCACCATCGACGGCCACCACATCCAGATCGGATCTCCCTCCCGCCTCCTGCCTGCCGCTGCCCACCAGCCATACCGCGAGTCCGTGGCCGAGTTGGAGGAAGCTGGACGCACCGCTGTCGCCGTTTTCCGCGACGGGGTACCCGTGGGGGCGCTGGGCATCGCGGACCGGCTTCGTCCGGACGCGGCCGCTACCGTCGCCGCCCTTACCGCCCTGACCGGCCGTGCCCCGGTGCTGCTGACGGGCGACAACGCGCGCGCCGCCCAGCGTCTGGCGGCTGAGGTGGGCATCACCGAGGTCCGTGCCGGGTTGCTGCCCCAGGAGAAGGTGGACGCCGTCAGGGAGTGGGAAGCGCGGGGACGCCGGGTGCTGGTCGTCGGTGACGGCGTCAACGACGCTCCCGCGTTGGCCGCCGCTCACTCCGGGATCGCGATGGGCAAGGCCGGCTCCGACCTCGCCCTGGAAACCGCGGACGCTGTCGTCGTCCGCGACGAACTCGCCACAATCCCTGCCGTCGTCGCCCTCTCCCGTACCGCCCGTCGCCTCGTGGTCCAGAACCTCGCCATCGCTGGGACCTTCATCACCCTCCTCGTCGCCTGGGACCTGATCGGCACGCTCCCGCTGCCTCTGGGGGTCGCCGGACACGAAGGCTCCACCGTCATCGTCGGCCTCAACGGGCTGCGTCTGCTGCGCGAGGCTGCCTGGCCTCGTCTCGCCAAGGACCCCGCGTGAGCAAAAGCGGCGTTCCTCGTGCCGCCGCCTCGGGACGGCACGGCCCACTGCCACGGTCTGTCGCGGCTGCCGCTGCGGCGCGCCGAAGGCCCCCGGCCTCCATCACGCCGCCCAGCTCCGCGATATGCGTCAAGCACTCGACGGCACCGCGACCGTGCGGGTCACCGGTCGACTCGACGCCTGCGAGCACGCCGACGTCGTCGTGGTCCAGCCTTCGGCCGCCGGCCGCGAGAACGGCGGACGACCCGCCCGCATCCTCAGCCTTCGGTGGGACGAGGGGCGCGCAGGTGCGCCCGTTCCTTCAGCTCCTCGTCGTCGACCAACGTGAGCATGGGCTGACCCGGCGCGCACAGCATGGTCACGATGAACCTGTTCGGTGCGTCCGACTGAGGGTTGCCGTCCTGGTAGTGGATCACGTCACCGCCCGGCTCCCAGAACGTCTCACCGGCATTGATCACGCGCTCCGGCTCACCTTCGAGCTCGAAGCGGAGCGCGCCTTCCATCACGTAGCCGAAGGCCGGCCCCGAGTGGCGATGCGGAGGGAGCCCGGGATGACCAGGAGGCCACTCGACGAGGATCGTCATGGCCGATCCGCCTTCAGGGAGGAAGGGCGGGGTGACTTCCTGCAGCAACTGGACCTCCGGCGGCAGCGAGACCTCGTGCCCCTCGGCAGGGGGGACGTCGGCCGGGTTCTCGTCTGACATGGAACACACCTCCGCAAGCCTGCCTGGAGTGGACGATCAGCCAAAGCCCCCATCCGTGACACGCCGGTCCCCAAAAACCAGCCTGCCCCACGTCGGCGGCCGCCACAATCCGGGAGCAGCAGGATCGAACGCAGTCGGAACTCGGGCTCTTGCTCAGCCTTCATGCAGCGGCCCTGTGAGCGACGGCTGAGCCCCAGGCCGGAAGACGCGGAGGTCGAGGGCCTCTTCCACGGCACCGAACCGTCAGGCCATACACCGTGGTCACGGCTCATCTTCGGGCGACTCGAGGCGAGGCTGGACGGCTGCCACGACGGAGGAGTTCAGCGCCATGACCGCCGCCTCACGAGGACCTCCGTGCACCGCCTCCTACGGCGCTTGCCGCACCGGCGGTGTCGAGGTGGTCACGACCGGACGGCCCCGACACCGGACGTCGGCGAGCCCCGACGGCCTGCCTGGGTGGTCACGGCGGTGCGCGAACGCGGGGTCAGTGCCGCGCGCAGCGCTGGGGTGAGGATGTGGCGAGTCTCGAACGGGGTGAGGGCGGCGGGGGTGGGGAGGGGATTGAGACAGCGGGTGTAGATGAGGCCGAGGATGGTCACCACGGCCATGGCGCGGGCAGTCGCGTCCCGGCCGCCGAGAAATTCACCGAGCCGGTCCAGCAGCTCACGTTCAAGGTATTCGCGTATCACCTTGGCGGCCTCGTCCCCCTGAGCGGTCAACTGGAGGAAGTCGGCGTCCTCCCACAGGCCCGTCACCGCGTCGATCAGGCGGCCGGGGAGGGTGGCCGGGTCGCCGCGAGCTGGAGGAGCGGCGGTACGTCCGGACGGCCATGGGCGTCATCGCGACGGCCGTGAAGCCGAACATCGCCAAACTGATCTGGAACGGGGGCGTGAAGAAGAAGTGAGCCGGGCAACCGTCGAACTCCCGGCCATCACCGCCACAGCGGCGGCTGAGGCGGCCAAGACGTCGTACCGTTCCCGGCAGTGGGTGGCCGGCCGCTCGTGGGCCTATCCAGGCGGCGGCCCCATCAACCCCGCCGACGACAAGCTCGACTACCTCGTGCCCGATCCTTCGTACTGCCGGCAGGGAAGGTTCCTGGCCACACGCCGGTCAGACGGCAGATGGAACACGGGACTGATCACCACCGAGGGAGGTCAGGAAGGGTTCCTCGTCCAAGCGGGCGACGTGCTAGAGGCGCGCGTACGCCTTCCACGGGAGATCGGGGCCTGGCCGGCCATCTGGACCTGGCGGGACGGTAACCAGGAGATCGACATCTTCGAGTACCACCCCGACAACCCCGATCTGCTGGAACTCAGCAACCACGTCCGTGACACCGGCCACTCCTACAGGAGCGAAGCGATCTCGCCCGGGGCGTGCCTGGATCTGCGTGTCGACTTCGGCGCCCGCTCCGTGGTCTGGTGGGTCGACGGGACCCGGGCGTTCGCCGACGGGCGAGGGGTGGGCAGCCAGTGGCGCGCCTATCTCATCGTCAACATCTCCGTGTGTGCGGGGCGTTATCACCCACCGCCGCAGGACGGCATCGAGGAGATGTCGTTCGAGGTCGCGAGTCTGGTGGTGCGGCGTCCACGGGATCACGCCGAACGCGAGCTGCGATCGCTCTCCCAGGCACATGGAGGAACTGGGCAACGTCTTAGCGGCGTGGCTGTCCCGCCGCGGTCATCGCCGGCCTGGGACAAAGCCGGCAGCACAACGAGTTCGGAACGGCGAACGTGTCGAGCAGCCGCAAAGGCGCGCACACGGAGAAATCCTGCACGGCGATGCGGGCCGCGTGGGGCCCGGATTCGGTCTGGCACGAAGGCGACTGCGGTGTACCTCGCCGGCGGCCAGGGCCTCGGGCTCGACGAGGGCCTGCAGGCGGCCCACGGCGATCAATGGCTCGGCGAACATGATCATGTGCCTGCCCACCCGGCTATGGCCCGAGCTCGTACCAGGCCTGGACGACGGCCCGATGGCGGGGCGCTTCTTCCACTCCGTGTCAAGGGCGTCCGGCCCGCCTACACCGGCCGGACGCCCTCATAGGTACACGGGCTCTGCCGCATCAGCCCCGAGCTGCCGCCCGGAAGCGGCTCGCCCAGTACGCGGTTCGGTCCAGGTAGGCCGTCTCCGCTGCCTGGCCGTTCAGTCCGTAGGCCCCGTCGTACGTCAGGTAGCCATGACCGCCCGGCGGTGTCGAGTCGGCGGGCTCGATGGAACTCCCCTCATGCCACTCGTTGAAAGAGGTCACCGACACCCACGACGGTGAACCGCCGATCGCCGGGTCGAGGGCGTTGGTCCACTGCCGGTCGTAGGCCGCGCCGTTCGCCCGCTCCACGGTGGGCGTGGAGTTGCCGGGCACCGCCCGGTCGTCGACGTAGCCGGGCGCGACGGACGGGGCCCAGATCAGTCCGTTCGCGCGGGCGTAGTCGCCCGCGTGCTTCCAGCCGGGTGCGGTCGCCCCCGCGATGCCGTCGTAGGTGTACATGCCGGAGAAGTGCGCGATCTTGCTGGTGTCGGTGGTCTGGGCGAGGACGATGCTGGTGTCCGTGACCTGGTCCAGCGCCGTCCAGTCGGTGATGTCCAGGCTCTGGAACACGTAGAAGGCGCTCTTGCCGCCGTGCTCCGACGAGCGGTGGAAGGCCGGGTGGCTGCCATAGGTGCGGTTGATGTGCTCGATGTCGGCGACCGTCGAGGTAGCGGTGCGGCCCGCGTACGGCTCCAGGTGCCAGGCCACCTGGATGCCCTGCTGGTGCGCGGCGTCGAGCACACCCTGCACGAGCCGGTCCTCGTAGCTGCCCCGGCCCCACCAGCTGTAGACGATCACGCCGGCGCCCGAGCGGGCGACCCATTCCATGTGCTGAGCCACGGTGCCTTCGTAGTCACCCGAGTCGTACGGGCCGAGCGCTGGGTAGAAGTCGGCGCCGACGTCGTCGGGCGGGGTGCGGCCGCCCTGTTGCCAGTGCCGCCAGCCGCCGTTGACCGCCGGGCTGCCGTACCACGGGTAGTAGAAGAGATGTACGCCGTCGGCCAGAGGGGCGGAGACGGACTCGGCGCCGAGGCTGAAGGTGTCGATGTCGAACAGGGCACCGCCACCGCCCGTGAATCTCAGGAACAGCGGTCCGGTGGCGGATCCCGTCAGGGTCGTCGTGACGGTGGTGAAGGTCTCCCAGCCGCCGGTCACCGGCACGGCCACCGAGCCGAGCAGGGTTCCGGTGGCCGATCCGGAGCGGATCTCGATGGTGCCGCCCGCGCCCGCGGACGACACCTTCGCCGTGAAGGTCTTCGCCCCGGCCGTGGAGACGGAGGAGTAGCCCGCCCAGTCTCCGTTGTCGATGTAGCCGAGGGTCTGACCGCCGCTGGCGGGGGCGTGCGCGGCCGTCTGGACGCCGGAGCCGGTCGTGTACGACTCGGCCTCGACCTGTACGGTGCCGGCCGGAACCGAGCAGTTCGCAGCGAGTTGTCCGGCCGCGTACCGCACCGCGCCCAGCAGCAGGGAACGGAAGGCCGGGTCGGCGTAGGACTCGATGGTGTGGCCGAGCCCGGTGTAGAAGGAACGGCCCTGGCCCTGCCTGTGGCACCAGGTGATGGGGTGGTCGGCGCCCATCGAGCCGCCGCTGTAGCTGCTTTCGTCCAGGGTCTGCAGGACGTGCACGTCGGGACGCGGGTTGGCGCGGTAGTTGTACCACTCGTCGGTACGGGTCCAGGTCGCGCCCAGGTGCGAGGTGGCGGGGTGGGTTCGGTCCTCGTTTCTGATCGTGGCCCGCTGGATGGCGGGGTGGCTCTGGAACCAGGCGCCGACGAGCTGTCCGTAGTACGGCCAGTCGTACTCGGTGTCGGCCGCCGCGTGCACGCCGAGGTAGCCGCCGCCGGAGTCGACGTAGGACTGCAGAGCCGTCTGCTGGGTGGAGTTGAGGACGTCACCGGTGGTGTTGAGGAACACCACCGCCTCGTAGTTCGCGAGATTGCCGGCTGTGAAGGCTCCGGCGTCCTCGGTGGCCGTGACCGTGAAGTCGTTCTGCTGGCCGAGGGTGCGCAGGGCGTCGATGCCGGCCGGAATCGCGTCGTGGCGGAATCCCGCGGTCTTGGCGAACACCAGGATCTCGAACGAGGCCGCGTGCGCCGTGCCCGCAGGGACGATCAGGCTACCCAGCAGGGCCAGGATCAGGGCTGCGCCGCCACGGCGCAGGCGCCGTAGGAGGGTGGTCATGTCATCACCCCTTCCGTTTCGTCGAGGAGGCAAGCGTGAAGGTGTCGACGTCGAAGAGGCTGCCGGAACCTCCGGTGAAGGTGAGGAACAGCGGGCCCGTTCCGGTGCCGTTGAGCGTGGCGTTGACGGTGGTGAACGTGTCCCAGCTGCCGGTCACCGGCACCGTCACCGAGCCGAGCAGCGGCCCGGTCGGTGACCCGGAACGGAACTGGAGGGTGCCGCCGGCGCCCGCGGAGGAGACCCTCGCGGAGGCGGAGGTGGCTCCCGCGGTGGAGACGGAGGCGTAGCCGGCCCAGTCGCCGTTGTCGATGTAGCCCAGGGTCAGCCCTCCGCTGGCCGCGCCGTGCGCGGCGGACTGGACGCCCGAGGCGGAGCTGTACGACTCCGCCTCCCACGGCGTGGTCGTGGTGGAGCCGGTGCCGAGGGTGAAGGCGTCGACGTCGAACAGATTGCCCTGACCGGTCGGGCCACGGAACACCAGGAACAGCTCGGTGGTGCCGGAGGGCGCGCCGGCGAGGTTGGCGGAGACGTCGGTGAAGGTTTCCCAGCTGCCGGTCACCGGCACGGTCGCGGTGCCCAGCAGGCTTCCGGTGGCGGAACCCGCGCGCACCTCGATCCTGCCGCCCGCTCCGGCGGAGGCCACTCGGGCGGTGAACTTCGTGGCGCCCGCGAGGACATAGGGCTTGAAGGAGATCCAGTCGCCGTCGTCGGTGAAGCCGACGGTCCTGCCGCCCTCGGCGTTGGCGTGGTCGGCCGTCTGGACGCCGGACTGGGCACCGAAGTGCTCGCCCTGGCGATGGCGGGGCTGCAGGGTGCGCACCGAGTGCGTGGTCAGGCCATCCTCGTCGGTGTACTCGGCGTCGAAGACGCCGTAGAGGTTCGCGGCACTGTCGTGTTCGCCGTCGGCCGGGACGGTGAGGTTGCCCTGGCAGCCGTTGGTGGAGGTGATGGCGTGGGTGTGGCTGTCATGGCCGATGAGATAGGTGACCTTCACCTTGGAGCAGTCGATCGTGACGTCCTCGGGGTCGCTGACCTGCACTCTGAAGGGCACTGTGTCTCCGAAGGAGAACAACTGCCCGTCCGGTGGCTGTTGCAGGGTCACCGTCGGCGCGGTGTTGCCCGCGGTGACCACCAGGCTGGCGGTTCCGGTCAGGCCCTGTGGATCACGGACCGTGAGGGTAGGGCGATAGGTGCCCGCGGTGGTGTAGGTGTGGCTGGGGCTGGCCTGCGTGGACGTCGTGCCGTCGCCGAAGTTCCAGGAGTAGCTCAGCGCCCCGCCCTCGGGGTCGGAGCTGCCCTGCGAGGAGAACCGCACGGTCAGCGGCAGGGCACCGGAGGTGCGGTCCGCGGAGGCCTGCGCGATCGGGTTGCGGTTGCTGCCACCGATGTACTCGATGCGGTACAGGCCCGCGTTGTTGCTGCCGGTGCCGTAGTCCAGGACGTACAGCGCGCCGTCGGGCCCGAAGTCGGTGTCCATCACCTGCGTGCCGTTCCAGGGAACGTCCTCGATGGTGCCGTACGTACCGTCGCTTTCGACCTCGATCGCCTTGATCCACTGGCGGCCGTACTCGGCGGCGAAGAAGCGGCCGTCAAGGGACTGCGGGAACTTCACGTTGGAGGTCGAGTTGGGGTCGTAGCGGTAGACCTCGCCGCCCATCGGGGACTCGGAGCCGCCCCCGAACTCGGGCGGTGAGCCGTCCAGTCCGTACTTGATCCAGCTGGACCTGACGGCCGGCAGCTGGGCCTGACCGGTGTTGCGGAACGAGTTGTTCGTGGGGCCGCCCGCGCAGTTGTACTTCGCGCCGGACGGACCGCTCGGGAACGTGTATTCGTTGTAGACCTCGCTGGAGGTGTTGGTGCCGGTGCAATACGGCCAGCCGTAGTTGCCGGGCGAGGTGATGCGGTTGAACTCGACCTGGCCGCCTGGTCCGCGGTTGGGGTCGGTGGCGCCGGCGTCAGGACCGTAGTCGCCGAGGTAGACCGTGCCCGTGGCCCTGTCGACGGACATCCGGAAGGGGTTCCTGAAGCCCATCGCGTAGACCTCGGGCCGGGTGTTCGCGGTACCGGGGGCGAAGAGGTTGCCCGGGGGAATGGTGTAGCCGCCGTCGGCGGTCGGCTTGATCCGCAGCACCTTGCCGCGCAGGTCGTTGGTGTTGCCGGAGCTGCGCTGGGCATCGAACTGCGGGTTGCGGTTGGCGCGTTCGTCGATCGGCGCGTATCCGGAGGAGTCGAACGGGTTGGTGTCGTCGCCGGTGCTCAGGTAGAGGTTCCCGGCCGCATCGAAGTCGATGTCGCCGCCGACGTGGCAGCACTGGCCGCGGTCGTTGGGCACTTCGAGGATGACCTTCTCACCGGCCATGTCCAGGGTGCCGTCGCTGCGCAGCGTGAACCGCGACAGGTTGAGGTGGCCCTTCCAGGCCTCGAAGTCGGCGGCGCTGCCCGTGGTCGGGGCGTCGCCCGCCGGAGTGTTCAGCTTCGGGGAGTAGTAGAGGTAGACATAGCGGTTCGTGGCGAAGGCGGGGTCGACGGCTACGCCCTGCAGACCTTCCTCGTCGTGTGTGTAGACGTCCAGCTTCCCGGCCTGCTTGGTGTTGCCCGCGGTGTCGGTGAGGCGGATCGTGCCGTCGCGCGCCGTGTGCAGCACGGAGCGGTCGGGCAGTACGGCCAGAGACATGGGTTCACCCAGCTCGGCAGCTCCCGTGGCGAGTTGTACCTGCTGGTAGTCGGCGGTCGGGAGGTCTGCGGGGGCGGCTGCCGCCTGTTGGGGCGCGGTGACCGCGACTCCGGCCAAGATCAGGGCCAGTGCGGTGAGCCATCGTAGCCCTGCGCGAGGGCGCTGAGACATGACAGAGCTTTCCTTCCTGACGGTGGGGGAAGTCAGGCAGGCGCGCGCCGGCCGCGCTTGCCGCATGGATCAGCGGTGCTGTACTGCAGAGATATTGCGCGGTTCGTACGAAAGATTGTGCGGCTCTGCGAGATATTTGCACACTGGCGGCGACCGGCCAATTTGTCAAGGCTCTGTCAAAATTCGCGACACTGAGGGGCGCAGCTCGAGGCATCCGTGCGCTTCGCCGACTTGCCGTTCGATGACCCTGATGGCGTGCGTTTCCCTCTGTCCGGCTTGCGGGAGCTCCAAGTGCAGACGGGTGTGACCGACGTCGGCCTGCGGCGCGGACCGGAGAGCGTCATGCGGCCACCCAAGGCTCCTCCTACGCCAACGTCGTATCTGTCGCAGGAGGAGCGACGTTCACCGGGCCCGCGGGGGCGGGGAGCAGACTGTGCACCGGCTCTGTCGGAGCGCGTAACTGCCGGTTGGAAAGACTCTCCTGCAGTCGGGAGCGGCTGCTCCGGGGCGGGAAAGAGGCGTCACGGTGGTCGTCGCTTCTCCAGAGCGGCAGCTTGCTGAAGGGCGGAAGCGGGACCCGTTGCTGACCCAGGACGACAAATCCATCGGCGAGGTCGCGCAGTTCGGGGACACCTGTCGACCCTGGCGCGTCCGCGGCCCCGAGGGCATGATCGTCGGGCTGGCCGAGCGCTCGGCGGAACGCCGCCCAAGGGGCCCTGCACTTCGGGGACGGGGCTCCGTCTTGGTTGATTCGCGGTTTCCGACGTAGCTGGTCTATACCAAGCAGTACTGTCCCAGTATCCTCATCCGTAGCCAGCCAATAGCACACCGTTCTCTCTCCCCACACCCCCCACCAGGTTGCGTGCTGGCGCCGGCGGCACTCCAAGACGCGCCCCAGCAGCGCGCGACCTGCCGATTCACCGCCTCTAGGAGGAACACGGTGAGAGTTCGCACCAGAAGCTCGGCGATCATCGGCACCGTCTGTCTCGTCGCTTCCCTCGCCCTGACGGCGGCGTCCGCCGACGAGCCCTCCACCCCACGACAGGCGGCGAAGGTCGCCCTCAAGAACGTGGCCACGGCCCAGAATCCGACGGCCGGCACCGCCGGTCCTGGTGGGAGGCTCTGGATCGCCGAACGCGCGGGCACTGTGAGGGTCCTGCACGACAAGGGGCTCGGCAAGCCCGTCCTCGACATATCCGCCGAGACCACCACCGACGGCGAACGCGGCCTGCTGGGCATCGCGTTCGACAAGAAGTTCGCGCACTTCTACATCTCGTTCACGAACCTCGAAGGCACCAGCACCGTGGACGAGTTCGCCGTTCTGCACGGCAAGATCCAGCCGCGCACACGGCGTACGGTCCTCACCCAGACGCAGCCCTATCCGAACCACAACGGCGGTGACATCAAGATCGGCCCCGATGGCTACCTGTACATCGCGCTCGGTGACGGGGGTTCGGGCGGCGACCCGCACGGCAACGGACAGAACCTCGACACGCTGCTCGGCAAGCTTCTGCGCATCGACCCGAGGGGCGCCAAGCCGTACGCGATCCCGCGGGACAACCCCTTCGTGAACGACCCCGCCGCGCGGGACGAGATCTGGGCCTACGGCCTACGCAACCCGTGGCGGTTCTCCTTCGACTCGGGCACGGGCGACCTGTTCCTCGGTGACGTCGGCCAGAACGACTGGGAGGAGATCGACTGGGCCCCGGCGAGCAGCAAGGGCGGGCAGAACTACGGCTGGGGCCAGATGGAGGGCACGCATCCCTTCCGCGGCGGCACGGAACCCGCGAACCACGTACCGCCGGTCTTCGAGTACGACCGCACCAACTTCGCCTGCTCGGTGACCGGCGGCTACGTCTACCGGGGCAAGGCGATCCCGTCCCTCAAGGGCCAGTACGTGTACAGCGACTACTGCGACGGCACCATCCGCTCCCTGCAGATGCAGAACGGCAAGGTGACCGGCGTGAACGACCTAGGAGCCAACGGCGGCGAGGTCATCTCCTTCGCACAGGGCGGCAATGGCGAACTGTACGTGCTCGCCATCGGCGGCAGCGTCTTCCGTATCGACCCGGCGTAACGACCACCGGAAGGAGCTGCCGGGCAGGTCATCATGGTATGAGCGCCCACTTCAGGTGGGCTTAGGCGACTGTATGGCGGCAGTGGCTCAACCGCGCCGGTAACTCCCTCCTGACGCTCGTGCCGTCGGAACCGTTTCACCAGGCGTCGTGTCCTCCATCGCGGAAGGTGATTCCACGCGGCGGAACCACCGGTGAAGGGAGATGGCCATGGGGCAGGTACGCGAGGGGGCACGGTTAGGGGCTTGGGCCGTCGTCGGGGTCATCGGCCTCGCGGTGTTGTACTTGGTCGGGGTGCTCGCCTTCGGCGGCGCGGGGTGGATCACCGCCCCGTTCCGCGGTGAGGCGGACAAGCGCGAGAACACCGTCGGCTCGGGCGAGTTCCGCCAGACCACGTACGAGGAGTTCTTCGATCTGTGCGAGGCCGTGCAGAACGCCGAAGGGACGATCCAGGCGCTTGAGGAGGAGCGGAAGACCGCTTCGCGGACTCGCGCGACGCAGATCGACCAGTCGATCACCGCGCTGAAGGCCACGCGGATCGAGTCGGTCAACGCCTACAACTCGAAGGCCGCCCAGGAGCACCGCGCGCCCTTGCGTGACAAGGATCTGCCCTACCGGCTGGATGCCACCGCCGAGCGCACGACGTGCACCAACTGATCCCCATCTCACCCAGGGAAGAGGGCAGCACACTATGAAGAAGTACGCACGCATGGTCCCGGCCACCGTCGTCGCCATCGTTGTGGGCCTTGCCCTGACGTCCTGCACCGACTCCAGCCAGGACAAGGAGAACAAGGCCAAGCAGGACAACTACGACCACCTCGTGGCCCAGCAACCGGCGGGCCGGATGGAGTACTCCCCGACCCGCGAAGCGATCAACCAGTGGGTCAAGACGTGGGGGAAGCGGGGCAAACTCTCGTACGTCTACATCCAGAACGCCGACGGCGAGTACGGGTACTTCATCATGAAGGGCCTGCCGGTGCCGCGCTGCAAGATGCTGACTCCGACGGAGAGGGTGGAGTCCACGTCCAACGGCGTCGCGGTCCTCGCACAGCCCGGCATGGACGGCACCTACACCTCGGGTTCCACCTGCAACGCCTACTACGGCTTCGACGCCACAACGGGCGCGTACATGGAGTTCACGGTCGGCACCAACCAGTCGTTCTTCCTGTTCGACAAACCCATGACAATGCCCGAGTACGCCACCGCCAAGCAGCTGGGACCGACCTCGGTGAACGACCTCGAGAAGCAACCCTGAGCGGTCGGCGGGGGCCGGTTGGTAGAACTGGTCCGCAAACGAGGTCGACGACGCGGGCGGCTTCCCCCACAGGCATGGCGGGGGTCGTCGCGCGGCCACAGTTGCAGGCGGTCTCCGGCAGGCCGTCGCGGACGCTCCGAGGGCCTATGGTCTGGACGCCGAGGACGTCGGCAGGGTCGCCGACATCACCGCCGAGCACACGGCGTCCTCGGCGAGATCCTTGCCCCCTGCTCACCGGGGCGGGAGACGTGAGGGCTGTGGCGTCAACGCGCTGGAACCGGTGGTCGCCACCTCCCCGCCGACCTGTCTCTGCTGCCGGGGTGGGGGCGGGCGACGTGGAGTGCGACGCGTGGCGGGCCGGGGCGTCGGTGCAGGCCGGGCACATCACGCTGCGTTGCCAAGTGTCCCGACCAACTGGTCATTCAGCTGAAGGGTCAGGCGGCGAAGCCGCCGTCGACGTTGATGGTGGCGCCCGTGATGAATGAGGCGTCAGGTCCGGCGAGGAAGGTGACCACACTCGCAATTTCGTCAGCGGTGCCGTAGCGGCCCGCTGCGATGAGCGGTCGAGTGATCTTCGCGAAGTCGCTGTCGGCGGGGTTCATGTCGGTGTCCACCGGACCGGGCTGAACGGTGTTGACCGTGATGCCGCGGCTGCTGACCTCGCGGGCGAGGGCGCGGCTGAAACCGGCGACGGCGGCCTTGGTAAGTGCGTAGACGGTACCTCCGGCGAAGTGGATCCGGTCGGCGTTGATGCTGCCTACGGTGATGACGCGGCTGCCGGACGTCATGTGCTGCAGTGCTTCCCGGGTGGTGTGGAAGACGCTGCCTACGTTGACAGCCACGGCGTGGTCGTAGGTCTCGTCCGTGATCTCTTCGATGGGCCCTACCCCGCCGGCGCCTGCACTGTTCACGACGATGTCCAGGCCACCGAACTGTTGGACGGTCTCGGTGACCGCACTTCGCGCGGCAGCGCGGTCTGAGGCGTCCGCCTGGATGGCGACAGCGGTTCCACCGTCGCCCGCGATCTGCCGTACGAGGGCTTCGGCCCGGTCTGGGGAGGAGTTGTAGGTGAATGCGACGGCCGCGCCGGCCTGCGCGAGGTGGCGGGCGATGGCAGCGCCGATGCCGCGTGATCCGCCCGTGACAAGCGCGATTTTGCCCTGCAGGGGGTGACTCATGGGGAACTCCTATTTTTTGAGCGTCCACTCAATATTACGCATGCGGCAGGATGCGTCAACCATCCATCAGCGACTCTGCAGGGCAAACAGGACACGCTGCGACGTCCCGTCTCACCGCGACCGTCGCCACATGTCGTTGGCGGGACACTCGGGAGCGAATGCTGCGGGCGCACCTCATGAACCAACTCCGCTTACGCAACAGGATCACGCGAGGACCAGCACGGGGATCAACTGCTTTAGGCCGGGTCCGGAGCCGGCCGGGTCCGCCGTGGCATGTGGGGGGTTGTCACCAGCTCGAACCGGGTGCACTCCGCACATCCGGCTTCGAATCTGCCCGCGGGGCCCAGGGCCGGTGCCCTGCAGGAGCTGTACATCATGCACGTCACGCGGGGTGATGCGGAGCAGATGAAGCATGGACGGCGGACTGCGACAGTGGCTGCTGCGACCCGCCTGCCACCGAAACAGAAGCAGACCCGACATAGGAGCCGGCCGTACATGGCGCGTCAGCGAGCTCGCGGGGTGCGCCCTGTCAGGAATGGGCGAGCGCCCAGTCAAGGGTCGCCCCAGCCTGTCCCCCAGCCATGCACACGACCGCGATCAGAACCGACGCAGGAGACAAGCGACGACTCGCTCAACGACCGTCCGAACCCAGTCACCCGCTGCGCCCCATCCGACCGTCGGAGCCCGGTCCCCGACACCGCTCACCGACGCCAAAACAGGTACCTCACGTGCCGGAAATGCTCACGCACACGCGCAACCCCGACGACCAGCGCACCGCCGGCGATGAGCACGCCGCCCCCGATGGGCAGCAGCGAGTCGACGATCAGGCTTCTGCGCTGGTCGGCCACGCTCGCCTCGCCCACGTCCTGGCCGTTGAGCAGCAGACGGCAGTCGATCGTCTCGGACGGAGTGCAGTACGGCGCGAGACTGGTACCCCTGGGGGCGGACAAGGCGTGGGCCGGACTGGCGCCGCCCCGCGGCGGGGGGACGACAGTGGTGACCGGGGGTTGGAGTGATGGAAGAGGTCCAGGACAGCCTCCGTAATGGGCTGTACTGGTGTGTGGCGTTCTCGGTGATCCTGGTGCCGGTCGGGTTTGCGAGCGGCTTGTGGGTCTGGGTCACCGTGGCCTACGCGCTGATCATCGTCGTGAGTGTGGTCGTGGGCGTGGTGCTGGCCGTCGGCGGCCCGGTCCTGGCGGGGGCGGCCTTCCTGCTGTGGCTGCTCGCCCTCGGCGTCGGCGCCGGGCTCGTCGTCTTCGGGCTCCATGCCATCGTGACGTTCGAGGGCGGCGGGAAGCGGACTTCCGCGCGGCCTTCTCCTCGGCCGGGTCGCGGGCCTTCCCAGGAACCCGGACAGCCACTTCCCACAGGCGCGGCCGCGTTGCCCCAGTAGCCACCGCGGGGGGGACACCCCAACCGGCACCCTGCACCGAGCCCCCGGGCGTCGGCGGAAACGTGCCGCCGGGTTCCCCCTTCCCCCCACCAGTTCCCCCACGAACCCGGCGCGGCACCGTTGTCCTGCACGCCGCATCGTCATGGAGGTGCTGGGATCAGGTTCGTTGTGTATGGCTGCCTGGAGGCCAGTGACCGGGGGAACGCCGAGTGGCCGTGGGGTTGCTGTCAGGCCGCCGCCCTGGCGGTGTCGAGGCGGGTGCCGCGCGAGGCGAGGCCCCGCCGAACCGAGGACCGGTTCCGTGATGCTCACACGGGTGATTGGAGGCGGGCGGCCGAGGAGCTGCGGGGCGTCGCGCGGCGGCGACGGGCGGCCAGCGGGCTCAGTTCGAAAGTCAGCCGTCCCAGCGCAACGAGGGTGCCCTGACCGAAGACAAGCAGCAGCCACGCTCCGTCGCGCCCGTACCAGTCCTCCGTCCAGGGCCGCGTGATGGCCGCTGTCACGATGAGATGCGAGAGGGCGATGATGACGCCCGCCCGTCGCCGCCTGAGGAAGACGAGCGGCAGCATCGCCCAGAGCGTGGAGGCAAGAACCAGCCAGGGGGCGGCAAAGACCAGGCCGTGCATGATGGACCTCGATATCGATAGGGCGTGCCAGTTACCGTCACACCAGCGGGCCCGTAGTGCCAGCCCGACGAGATATCGCCCTGATCACGATGCTGATTCGGTGCACATACTGGCCGGCCGACGGCATGTTCCGCCCTTCAGCGTCACCGCGGCTGACGGCGACTCAGAAAGACTGTCTGCCTCATCGGCGCTCGCGTGTGAGCGCGTGCGCGCGAGACCCCGCCGGGCGAGGACCCTTCGGTCATCCCGACCGTCCCACCGAAGCCCGGATCGAGCCGGTCACCTGTCCCTAGGCGGCACAACGCTTCAGCCTCGCTCCAGGTCGCTGCCCGTGGCTCTGGCCTGATCGCGTTCATTGACCTTTCCCGCCCGGTACTCCCACGCCGTCTAAGCTTGATCATTAACCTCGCTGCTGTTTTAGGCGGACGTGTTCGGTGAGGGTTTCGATTCGTTTCACGGTCTTCCCCGGCTCGTGGCGTGGGG
>NZ_JBFBJT010000061.1:0-42138 GCF_040686175.1 Streptomyces sp. NPDC086077
CGTCGCTGACGGCGGTGTTGTCGAAGAGCTGCTCCAGTGGCAGCGGCGCCGCCCGGTCGTCGTCCTGCTCGGCCTGCGACAGGAGACACAACCCGCCCTGGGACCACGATTCGGGTACCCGGCGTCAGAAGCTCCAGGAGATCGAGTTGTCCGCCTGCATGAACACGGCCAGGACCACCAGGTCCGCCACGCCGAGGCCGAGGCCCAGGTAGGCGCGGAAGCGGCGCTCGGTGCCGCGCCGGAGGGCGACGGCGGCCAGGACGACGGCGATGGGACCGAGGAAGAGATTGAGGACGAGGAGGCCCAGGAGTCCGAGGACGAAGGACGCGACGGCCATGCCGTCGGTGTCACGGATGCCGGTGCGGCGCTCGGCCGGTGCGGTCAGGTGCATGGTGGGCTCCCGGCGGTCAGTCGGTCGGGGTCCGGCGGCGGCCGTGACGCTCGCGAAGCGTGAAGATGCCGAGCCAGGCGGCGATCACGGCGGCCGTGACGAGGGTGAAGCCGATCGGCGCGTGGGCCACGGTGCCCATCACCACGCCGAGCAGCAGAAGTGCGGCGACCAGGAAGAGCATGGGACGAGTCCCCTCCGCTTCGGTGAACGCTTGTAGTTACAGTTGTTCACTGACTTCTCAGTCTAGCGCGTCCCATGACTTCCCCATTGCAGAGAACAGTTGTTGACTGCATGGCATGAGTCACACCCTCGGCATCCGGCAGGCCCAGAAGCAGAAGACCCGGCAGGCACTGCTGGACGCCGCGTTGGAGCTGCTGGAGGAGCAGAGCCTGAGCAGTCTGGGACTGCGCGAGGTCACCCGCGCGGTCGGTGTCGCCCCGACCGCCTTCTACCGGCACTTCCGCTCCACCGCCGATCTCGGCGTGGCCCTGGTCGAGGAGGCGCTGAGCAGCCTGCACCCGACGATCCGGACGATCGTGGCCACGACCGGCGACAGCGACGAACGCATCACGGACGCGGTGGAGTTGATCCGCCGACACGTGCGGGCGCACCCCGCCCACGTCCGCTTCATCGCCCGGGAGCAACACGGCGGGGTGCAGCCGGTGCGGGAGGCCATCCGCAGCCAACTGACGCTGTTCACCGAGGAGGTGAAGGCCGAACTGGCCAAGGACCGCGCCTCCGGCGGCTGGAGCGACGACGATCTGCTGATGCTCGCGGGCCTCTACGTCGACCAGATGCTCGTCACGGCGTCGCTCTTCCTGGAGGCGCTCGGCGCCGAGGAGGAACAGCAACGGGTCGCCCTGGTGGCGAACCGCCGGCTACGGCTGATCAGCAGGGGCCGCGCGCACTGGCAGGACTGACGGTCCCGCCACCGGCCCTGGCCACCGCGCGAGCGGCCCGGTCAGCGCAGCCGCACCCGCGCCAGCTGCCGGGACTGCGCCACCAGCCGGTCCGCGCTGTCCCAGACCTCGGCGTCCTCCTCCAGGAACCCGCCCGCCAGATTGCGCGTGGTGATGGACACCCGCAGCGGGCCCGGCGCCGGCCGGCACCGGATGTGGGCGGTCAGCTCGACCGTGGGCACCCAGCCGGAGATGCCGAGCTCAAAGGCGGTGGACGGCAGGGCGTCGACGGCCAGCAGCAGCGAGAGGGGGTCGGCGTCCCGGCCGTCCTTGAGGCCGAACCACGCCCGCATCTCCCCCTTGCCGGACGGTGCGCCCAGCGCCCAGCCCAGGGTGGCCGGGTCGAGCTTGAGCATCAGCCGCTCGGTGATCGCCGAACTGCCGTCGACGGGGGCGGGCCCGTCCTCGGGGCCGAAGCACTGCTCCATCGGCGGAATCACGGGCGGCTGCGCGGACGTACGGACGTCGTCAGGGAGGGCGCCGAGGTCGCCATAGGAGGCGAGGACGCGGATCCGCTCGACCTCGCGGCCCTGCTCGTCGTACTGGAGGAGCGAGCCCTGGCCGGTGGAGAGGGTGCGGCCGGAACGGACGACGTCCGTGCGGACGACCGCGGGGCCCGGCTGGGACGCGGTCAGGTAGTGCGCGGAGATCGTGAACGGGTCCGGGTGCGGCAGGGCGTCGGCGAGCGCCCGGCCCAGGACGGCCAGCAGGTAGCCACCGTTGACGGCGCTGATGATGGTCCAGCCCGCGGAGAGGTCGATGTCGTAGACGCCCTCGGAGCGACGGGTGACGGCCGTGTCGCGGTCGAACTCGCTGTTGCCGATGGTCGCCTGGGATGCCTGAGCCATGGCGGTACGGTACAACAACAAACTACTAAGCGGTAGCTTTGGTCGCCGGGCGCGACGGCGGCTCCTCCTCGCGGACCGTGGAGCGCCGGTTCCACGCCCGGGGCGCCCGCCAGTGGAAGCGCATCGCCAGCAGCCGCAGCACGAAGGCGGTGACGGCGGCGAGCGTGCTGGTCAGCGGGTTCAGGGCGTCGTAGCGGATGCACACGGCGACCATGATCGCGCCCACGATCGCGGGGACGGCGTACAGGTCGCGGTCCCAGCGCAGCAGCGACGGCACCTCGTTGGCGAGGACGTCGCGCAGGACGCCGCCGCCGACCGCGGTGGCGAGGCCGAGGGCCGCGGAGGCGTGCAGGCCGAGTCCGTACTCGTACGCCTTGGTGGTGCCCGCGACGCAGAAGAGGCCGAGGCCGGCGGCGTCGAAGACGTTCACGCCGGCCTGGATGCGCTCGACGTGCGGATGGAGGAAGAAGACCAGGAGTGCGGCGAGCAGCGGCGTCAGGAAGTACCCCAGGTCCGTGAAGGCGGCCGGCGGTACGGCGCCGATCATCAGGTCCCGGAACAGTCCGCCGCCCAGCGCGGTGGCCTCGGCGAGGACGGCGATGCCGAAGACGTCGAAGTTCTTGCGTACGGCGAGCAGGGCGCCGGAGATCGCGAAGACGAAGATGCCGACCAGGTCGAGGGTGTGCTGGACGGACGGGGTGAACAGTTGCTGGAGCACCCTGACATTCTTACCCAGCGGCGGGCCCTCGCCTTCCGAAGCAAGGCAAGGGCCCGGCGTGCTCTACGTGTCTTCGGTCTCCTTGGCGGGGGTCTCAGCCGGCGTGTCCTTGTGCGAGGCGGCCTCGACCTCCGCGGCCACCGCCGCGCTCGTCTGCGCGGACTCCGCCAGCACCTCGTCCGCGACCAGCTCCGCGGCCTCCTTCGCGGCGGTCAGCAGCACCGTGTCCTGCGGGGCCTGGTCCGCGAAGTTCTCCGGGTGGTGACAGGCCGCCTGCTGGCCGGGCCGCAGCTCGAGCAGCGGCGGCTCGGTGGTCCTGCAGATCTCTGTCGCCTTCCAGCACCGCGTGTGGAAGCGGCAGCCGGTAGGCGGTGAGATCGGCGAGGGCACGTCGCCCTTGAGCAGGATGCGCTCGCTCTTGGCCGACCTGCGGCCGGGGTCCGGGATCGGCACCGCCGACAGCAGGGCTTTGGTGTACGGGTGCATCGGGGAGCGATACAGCTTGTCCCGGTCGGCGAGTTCCACGATCTTGCCCAGATACATCACGGCGATCCGGTCCGAGACGTGCCGGACGACGGACAGGTCGTGCGCGATGATCACGTATGTCAGACCCAGCTCCTCCTGGAGGTCGTCCAGTAGGTTCACCACCTGGGCCTGGATGGACACGTCCAGTGCGGACACCGGTTCGTCGGCCACGACCAGCTTGGGGTGCAGCGCCAACGCGCGGGCGATGCCGATGCGCTGGCGCTGCCCGCCGGAGAACTCGTGCGGGTAGCGGTTGTAGTGCTCGGGGTTGAGACCGACCACCGACAGCAGGCGCTGGACCTCCTTCTTGACACCGCCCTCGGGCGTGACGCCCTGCAGCCGGAAGGGGGCACCCACGATGGTTCCGATGGTGTGGCGCGGGTTCAACGACGAGTACGGGTCCTGGAAGATCATCTGAACATCACGGCGCAGCGGGCGCATCCTGCCGACGCCGAGGTGCGTGATGTCCTTGCCCTCGAACTCGACCGTGCCTGCGGTCGGTTCGAGCAGCCGGGTGATCAGCCGACCCATGGTCGACTTGCCGCAGCCCGACTCACCCACGACGCCGAGCGTCTCGCCCGCCCGTACCTCGAAGTCGATGCCGTCGACCGCCCGTACCGCCCCGGCCTGCCGCTTGAGCAGGCCCTTGCGGATCGGGAAGTGCTTCTGCAGCCCGGTCACCTTCAGCAGGATCTCACCGGGGGCGGCATCCGCGGTCAGCGTGGCACCGTCGCTCTGCGCAGGGACAGTCACTGCTTTTTCCTCGCTCACAGCTTCGGCGCAATCTCTTCGGTCCAGATGCGCTCCCGCTGTTCCTGCGACATGTGGCAGGCGGCCCAGTGCCGGCTGCCGACTTCTGTCAGCTCCGGGCGGACCGTGCGGGTGACGTCATCTTTAGGAATGTCCGCGTACGGGCAACGCGGGTTGAAAGCGCATCCCGACGGGAGGTTGATCAGGGAGGGCGGGGAACCCTTCACCGGGACGAGGCGCTCCTGCTGCTCGCGGTCCAAGCGCGGCATGGAGCCGAGCAAGCCCCAGGTGTAGGGGTGGCGAGGCTCGTAGAACACCTTCTCGGCCGGCCCGCGTTCGACGCAGCGGCCGCCGTACATGACCAGGAGATCGTCCGCCAGCTCGGCGACCACGCCCAGGTCGTGCGTGATGATGATGACCGCGGAGCCGAACTCGGTCTGCAGATCGCGGATCAGGTCCAGGATCTGTGCCTGCACAGTCACGTCGAGAGCGGTGGTCGGCTCGTCGGCGATGAGCAGTTCGGGGTTGTTGACCAGCGACATGGCGATCATCGCGCGCTGGCGCATGCCGCCGGAGAACTCGTGCGGGTAGTTGTCGACCCGCTTGTCGGGCTGCGGGATGCCGACCCGGTCGAGCATCTCCACGGCGCGCCGCTTGGCGGTCTTCTTGTTGACGTCGTGGTGGATGCGGTACGCCTCCACGATCTGCTGCCCGATCGTGTAATACGGGTGCAGCGCGGACAGCGGATCCTGGAAGATCATCGACATCTCACGGCCGCGCATCCGGCGCACCTGGTCGGCGGGGGCGGACAGCAACTCGGTGCCGTTCAGCCAGATCTCACCGGAGATCTGCGCCTTGCGCTTTCCGTACTGACCGGCGGTGTGCAGGCCCATGATGCCGAGGGACGTCACCGACTTGCCGGACCCCGACTCGCCCACGATGCCGAGGGTCTTGCCCTTCTCCAACTGGAAGCTGAGCCCGTCGACGGACTTGACCAGGCCGTCGTCGGTCGGGAAATGCACCTTAAGATCGCGCACTTCGAGGAAGGCGGTGGGGGCCGCAGCGGTGGCGGGCTCGCCCAGGGCCGCTCCGGTCTTGCTGAGTTCGGTCATGCGAGCCTCACTCGGGGGTCGATCACGGCGTACAGGATGTCCACCACGAGGTTGGCCAGGAGCACCGCAAGGGAAGTGATCAGGGTGACGCCCAGGATGATGGGAAGGTCCTGCGTCTTGATGCCGTTGAGCACCGCCTGGCCAAGGCCGGGAAGGCTGAACGTGGTCTCGGTCAGGATCGCGCCGCCGATGAGGGCGCCGAGGTCCATGCCGAGCATGGTCAGGATGGGCGTCATCGTCGAGCGCATGGCGTGCTTGCCGATGACGACCTGCTCACGCAGGCCCTTCGCGCGCGCGGTGCGGATGTAGTCCTCGCCGAGGATCTCAAGCATCGTGGCGCGGGTGATACGGGCGTACATCGCCGCGTAAAGGAACGCGAGGGTGACCCACGGCAAGATCATGCCACCGAGCCAGCCGGAGAAGCTTTCCTCCAGCGGCACGAACTGCCCGTCGATCCAGCCAAGCCCGTAGGAGAAGATCGCCAGGCTCAGCAGACCGGTGAAGTAGATGGGCAGGGAGACACCGCCCAGCGCGACGACCATCGCGCCGCGGTCCCACAACGTGCCCCGCTTGAGCGCGGAGAGCACGCCGGCGGCGACACCGAAGACCAGCCACAGCAGCGCGGCGCCGAGCGCGAGACCCAGGGTCACCGGGAAGCGGTCGGTCAGTACCGGCCAGATGGCCTGCTCACTGCGGAAGGAGTAGCCGAAGCACGGCGCGGAGCAGTGCGTGACGTCCCCGCCGGCCGCGTAGGTACGGCCCGCGAAGATGCCCTTGAAGAACTCCCACACCTGGACGTAGAGCGGCTCGCCGAGCCCGAGCTTCGTCCGGACGGCCTCGACCGCCGCCGGGTCCGCCTGCTTGCCCACGAAGCTCGTGGCGATGTCGACGCCCACCCACTTGGGGACGAGGAAGAAGATGCTGAAGACCACCACCATGATGACCACAAGCATCACTGCGGCGGCGAACAGCCGCCTGATGAGGTAAGCGAGCACAGCTCTCGGCCCGCCGCGGACCGCGGGCCACCGGAGGTTGTCCGATGGCCCGCGATCACGACGCCGGCCTTCACCTGCCTTTCGTGCCGTTCGGCGGGTGTGCCGGTTACTTCGAGGACTTCAGGCCGAGGTTGACGAAGTCGTACATGCCGCTGTAACCGTCCGACGTGTAGACGTTCGCCAGCCGGCTGGAGCGCCAGTTGATGAACTTCTCGAAGACGAAGGGCAGGTAGTAACCGCCCTCCATGACCTTGTGGTTGATCTCCGCGGAGATCTTGGTCTTCTCGCCGTCCTCCAGCGTGTTGACGTAATCGTCGAACAGGCCGTCGATCGCCTTGTCCTTGATCAGGGCGTAGTTGTTGTTGCCGCTCTCAAGGATGTAGCTGCTGTCCCACAGCGGCAGACCGAAGCCCTGGACGGTCGGGAAGTCCGGACCCCAGCCCATGATGATGATGCCGTAGCCCTTCTTCTCCACGTTGGAGGGGCTGCCGATGATGCCGCTGGTCTGCGAGCCGTCGTACTGGTCGATCTCGGCCTGGATGCCGACCTTCTTCAGGGACGCCTGGAGGGACTCCGCGGTGGCCACCTCGACCGGCTTGTTGTTGCGGACCGCGATGGTGGTCTTGAAGCCGGTGGGCTTGCCGCAGGCCTTCAGCTCTTCCTTGGCCTTGGCGACGTTGCCCTTCTTGTTGGCGCCGGCGAGCTCGTACGGGTCGTACTTCTGCCCCTCGGCACCCGGGACGGACGGCGGCAGCATGTTGGTGCCGATGTCGCCACCGGCGATCGGGCCGCCGCGCGCGGTCTGCAGGGAGACGTGGTCGGCGCCGTAGATCACGGCCTTGCGGCAGTGCTCGTTGTCGAACGGCTTCACGCTCTGGGGGAAGACCGCGTAACGGATGTAACCCGAGACCGGGTTGTCCAGGTTGGCCTTGTGCTGCTTCAGGGCGGTGGTGCGGCCCTGCGGCGACATGCCGGTCTGGTTGATGTCCAGGTCGTAGTCGCCGTTGATCAGACGCTGGTCCATGTCATTGGCGTTGGAGAAGAAGTTGATCGTGATCGCGTCCGGGTAGGCCTTGCGGACGGGGTCCGAGGCCTGCTTCCAGTTCTCGTTGCGGACCAGCTTCAGCGACTTGCCGGGCTCGTAGGACTCGAACTTGTACGGGCCGGAGGAGAACGGGCGCAGGCCGTACTTGGACTTGGTGTCCTTGTCCTGGCGGACCGGCGAGGCCGAGACCAGGGCCAGCATCTCCTCGAAGTCCGAGTTGGCCTTCGGCAGCTTGAAGATGATGGTCTTGTCGTCCGGCGTCTCGATCGCCTTCAGGCCGAGCTTGTCCGGGGACTTGTCCTTGTAGGGGCCCTGGTACTCGCCCTTCGGGTCCAGGACGTCCTTCAGGTAGACCGGACCGCCGGCCAGGACGTCCTGTGCCCAGACGCGCTGGATGCCGTACTTGATGTCCTTGGAGGTGATCGGCTTGCCGTCCTCCCAGGTCACGTTGTCCCGGAGGGTGTAGGTGTAGGTCTTGCCGTCGTCGGACACCTTGGCAAGTCCGGTGGCGAGGTCCGGGGCGAGCTCGGCGCCGGCGGCCCCCGGCTCGGCCTTGTTCGTGACGAGCTGGCGGGCGTAGTAGCGGGAGAAGTTCCACATGAAGCCGTAGTAGCCACGCGTGGTGTCCCACGAGTCGGCGTCCTGGGCGCCCGCGAACTTCAGCGTGCCGCCCTTCTTGGCCTGGTCGGCCTGGGCGATCTTGTTGTTGGCGGCATCGAACCCGGCCGCGCCGTTCTTGGAACCGCCGTCGCCGTTGTCGCCGCCGCCGCCGCACGCCGCCGTGGTCAGCAGCGCGGCGACCACCGCGGCAGCGGCCATGGCCTGCTTGCGCCGCCCTGAGGTGCGTTGGGTAGTCACGATCTCGGATCCTCCGGATTAGATGAGAGACCACGTGCTTCACGGCACGGGTCGCTTGGGGTACGGCAGTTCAGCGGGAGCCCTTCGGGTCCAGCGCGTCACGCACGCCGTCACCGAAGAGGTTGAAGGCAAGAACGGTGATGAAGATCGCCACGCCGGGGACCACCATGTACATGGGATCCGAGTCGTAGTAGTCGATCGCGTTCGAGAGCATCTGCCCCCAGGAGGCCGTGGGCGGCTTGACGCCCACGCCCAGGAAGCTGAGTGCCGCTTCGGTGAGGATGTTGGTGGGGATCATCATCGTCGTGTAGACGATGATCGGCGCGACCAGGTTGGGCAGCAATTCCTTGAAGAGGATGTAGAGCCGCCCGGCGCCCAGCGACCGGGCCGCCTCGACATACTCGCGCTCCCGCAGCGAGAGTGTCTGACCGCGCACCACTCGTCCGATGTAGGGCCAGCCGAAGAAGCCGATGACCAGGATCATCACGAACAGGCGCACGCCCGTGCCGCTCAAGCCCAGCATCTCGTTCGGCATGACGGAGACCAGCGCGATGATGAACAGCAGTTGGGGGAAGGCCAGCAACCCGTCCATCACGCGGCTGATGACGGAGTCGACCCAGCCCCCGAAGAAGCCGGCGAGGATGCCCAGCACGGTGCCGAGCACCACCGCGACCACGGCGGACAGGAATCCGACAAGCAGTGAGATCTGAGCGCCGTAGACGATTCGGGCGAAGATGTCGCGGCCGCTGACCGGTTCCACGCCGAGCAGATGGTCACCGCTGATGCCGCCGAACGAGCCGATCGGAGTACCGAACAGCGGGTCGATCAGATCCTCGTGATGGGCTTCCGGGTCCTGCCCGACGAGGCCGGTGATCACTGGTGCGAGTACGGCGACCAGGATGAGGAAGAGCACCACGATGCCGCCCACCAGGGCGAGCTTGTCCCGCTTGAGACGCTCCCAGGCGATGCGCCCAAGGGACCGTCCCTGAACGGCCTTCGTGTCGCTGCTGACCAACTCCGCTTCCTCAGCCGCACTCGGGGCCGCCTCCACGGTCGGGTCGTGCAATGGTGCCGTCATCTAGCAGGGACCCCTCTCGACCGGCGGTAGCCGGGCCCGCCCTTGCCGCTGTAGCGGCATGTTCGTTCTGTATCAATCCGTCGTGCACAGGGGTGAACACCCCTGGAGCGGGAGTCTTCAACGCTTTGCCGATCTGTCGCCAGACTTGGCCGCGAAAGGATGCGTAACCGTGATGCAAGCTGCAGGAATCCGGTATCCGGACGTAAGGGTGCGGCCACCGAACGTCATGCGAACCGGACCGGAACAGCCTCGGGTCCGTCCGGATCACATGGTTGAGCGCGTCGACCAGCTCGTGCGGCGGGCACGGAGCCTGGGCGTGCTCGGCAGAATGCACCCCGGGGCTGACTTGCTCCCAACCCGGTTCGCGCAGTGGGACAGCGCCGGTTGCTCCGCGAACCCCCCTCAGTGCGGCCGGGGATACCCATACCCGCCGACGGACGGGGCCGGGGCCGCGTGGGCCTCACGGTCGTAGAAGGGCCGGGCGTTGGCACGCAGCCACAACGCGACCGGGTCGAACTCGTCGGACATCGCGACCGTCGACACCGGCAGGCCGTCCGGGACCGCGCCGATGGACTGCTGCATCATCGCGCGTACCGAGTCCACGGCGGGCGGGGAGGTGTCGTACACATCGAGACCGATGGCGAGGTACGGCGCCCCGAGCGCGGGCTGGACCCAGGCGCGGCGCAGGGAGCGGACGGCCGGGGTGCGGTGCGCGTTCTGCGACAGCAGGGCGTAGAACTGCGGGATCTGGATGCCGGGTTCGGACAGCCGCAGGGGTCCGGCGGGCTGGCGGTCGAGGCCGGTGGCGATGCGGCGCAGGTCCAGCCAGGGGATGCCGACGCCGCCGCCGGGGGCGTGCGGGTTCAGCCAGAGGCCGTAGTGGTCGGGGTAGAGGGTGCGGGCCACGTCCAGGCCGTCGACCACCTCGTACGAGCGGTTCCAGCCGCTCGCCGAGAGCTCCTGGGCGGAGGTGACGCAGGGGGCGTACCCGTAGCCGTCGACCTCCATGTTTCCGTACTGGGCGTCGGGGCTGCCGGCCTGGCCGTGCCACAGCAGCATCCAGATCTGGCCGGGGCCGGGGGTCGCGAGGGCCCGCAGGAGTGCTTCGTAGGCGTCGTAGCGCCCCGGCGTCACCTGGCGCAGCATGTGCTCGACCTGGCCGGCCGCGGCGGTGCCGCTCGCGCTCACTTGTTACCGCCCCTTCGTGCAACGCCCTCGTTTTGCGCCCTAGCTTAAGCCCGCCCGCGCTCCTGGTCGGCTGCCCCTCGGGGAGGTCTTACACGGCCCGTTGGTAGAACGGCCGGACCCTGTCCCGCAGCCACGAGACCACCGGGTCCTGGGCGACGTCCATCAGCACCAGGTTGACCGGCCACCTGACCGGGACCCGGCCCAGGGCGCGGCCGAGGGCGTCCAGCGGGGCGGCGCGCAGGTCGCCCTCCCACTGGGAGAGTTCGACGCCCACGAACATCATGGGTTCCCCCGTCTCGATCGCCGCCAGGCAGCGGCGGGCCGTGGTGACGACGCCGACGGCCTCGAACTCCGCGGACGCCGCCGTGAGGAAGTCGACCGGGTCGTCCTGCCAGTCCGGCTCGAAGAGGCGGACCCGGCCGCCGCTCGCGAGACCGTCCAGGGGGGTGCGGCCGGCGCGTCCGAGTTCGGCGACCGCCGCGGGCGGCAGCGGGAGGCCGACCACGCCGCCGGGGTTCACCACGATGCCGGCCTGCGGGGGCAGGCCGCGGGCGAACTCGACGGCGGGGGCGACGGTGAACGACATGTGGGAGCCGGCGACCTGGCGGAACTGCTCCTCGGAGCTGAAGACCGGGACGTAGGCCTGGCCGTCGATCTCCATGCCCGGCAGGTCGAGGGGGCCGCTGTCGGGGCCGCCGCCGTTGGGCAGCGGCACCCAGACGAAGCTGCGGGCGAGCACCTCGACGATGCGGCCACCGGCCGACGGCACGCCGAGGGACGCCGAGAGCACCTCCTCCAGCTCGTTGCCGGGCCATCCGCCGTGCGGATGCGGGTGCGTCTGTGCCGGAAAGTCCCCCGGGAAGTCCATCTGCCTACCGCCTGCTCCGTACCAGTGCTACCGGCTGAAAAGGCTAACCCGCCCTCCCCACCGCCGGTGCCGTCAGCCCGTGAAGCCGATTCTGCGCAGGGTGTTCGCCGCCGCCCGGTCGAGGAGGATCGCGGCGCCGCAGCCGCGCGGCAGGTCGCCGCGCTCGGAACGGCGCAGCAGGCGGGCGGCGGCGCGGCGGTGGCGCAGGAACGCGTACCGCGAGACGCCGCGGCCCCGCTCGCGCTGGCCGGCCAGGGCCTGCTCGGCGGTGACGTCGAGCAGCAGCATGTGAAGGGTGCCGCCCCGGCGGCGGGCCTCGCGGGCCAGCCAGGCGCGCACCCAGGCCTGCGTACCGCAGTCGTGGACGACGACGCCCTCGCCGGTGCGCAGGGCGCGGCGCAGCCCGGCGTAGTGGCCGAGCCGGACGAGCGGGCGGTACACCGCGTACGGCAGCCAGCCCGGGGTGCTGGTGTCCCAGCGGTCGCGGGTGTCCTGGGAGTCGATGCGCCCGGCCCGGACCGCGCGCCGCATGAGGGTGGACTTGCCGCTGCCGGGCAGGCCGGTGATCACGACGAGGTCGCGAGGGCCGAAGAGCAGGGCGTGCGGACTGCGGCCCGCCCGGTCACGCAGGTCGCGGACCACGGGGAACGGCAGCGGGCCGCACGCCTCCCGGGCCGAGGCGGTCGGCTGCTTGGGCAGTGCGAGGCCCGCGGTGGTCGCGTAGGCCGTGGTCCTGTTCACCGTGATCGTCCTCCCCTGGGGCGGTTCACGAGTTCCCGTCCCCGTCGAGTGTAAAGAGAAGGTAATGCGCGGCGTCTCGCGTTTCCGTCCGCTTCCAGCAACAAGCCTGCTACAACACACTGTGCCCGCTCGTGGACACTGCGTGCCCCCACCTGAAGGTCCCCCTGCCGCGGGCGAACGATGCGTGCAATGATGTGCCCGCCAACTGCATACCGGCCGCTTGAATCCGCGCGGGAGAGTTCCCAGGCACGTCGTGACTGGGGCGCCGAAGGAGCAAGTCCCTCCCTTGAATCTCTCAGGCCCCGTTACCGCGCGGGCGAGGCACATCTGAAAAGCGGGCCGCTGCCGCAGTGGCTCCACCCAAGGTGCAAGCCATGGTTCCCCCTTCCTGGGCGGTCATGGCGAACCTCTCAGGTTCCGATGACAGATGGGGAGGAACGACCTCGCCGTCATGCCTTGGGAGACCGACCGATGAGCAGTACCGCACTCCGTCGTACCGCGCTCGATGCGCTGCATCGCTCGCTGGGCGCGACCATGACCGACTTCGCCGGCTGGGACATGCCGCTGCGCTACGGCTCCGAGCGCGACGAGCACCTCGCGGTGCGCACGAAGGCCGGACTGTTCGACCTCTCGCACATGGGTGAGATCACGGTCACCGGACCGCAGGCGGCCCAGCTCCTGAATCACGCGCTCGTCGGCAACATCGCCTCCGTAGGCGTCGGCCGTGCCCGCTACACCATGATCTGCCAGGCCGACGGCGGCATCCTGGACGACCTGATCGTCTACCGGCTCGCCGAGACCGAGTACATGGTCGTGGCCAACGCGAGCAACGCGCAGATCGTGCTGGACGCCCTGACCGAGCGCGCGGAAGGCTTCGACGCCGCCGTCCGCGACGACCGGGACGCCTACGCCCTGCTCGCCGTGCAGGGCCCGGAGTCCCCCGGCATCCTGAGGCAGCTGACCGACGCCGACCTGGACGGGCTGAAGTACTACGCCGGGCTGCCCGGCACCGTCGCGGGCGTCCCGGCACTGATCGCGCGCACCGGGTACACCGGCGAGGACGGCTTCGAGCTGTTCGTGAAGCCGGAGCACGCCGTCGCGCTGTGGGAGGCCCTGACCGAGGCGGGCGCGGGCGTCGGCCTGATCCCGTGCGGGCTGTCCTGCCGGGACACGCTGCGCCTGGAGGCCGGCATGCCGCTGTACGGGCACGAGCTGACCACCTCCCTCACCCCCTTCGACGCCGGGCTCGGCCGGGTGGTGAAGTTCGAGAAGGAGGGCGACTTCGTCGGGCGCGAGGCGCTCACCGAGGCCGCAGCCCGCGCGGAGGCCAGTCCGCCGCGCGTTCTCGTCGGGCTGATCGCCGAGGGCCGGCGGGTGCCGCGCGCCGGGTACGCCGTCGTCGCCGGCGGCGAGGTGATCGGCGAGATCACCTCCGGCGCCCCCTCCCCCACGCTCGGCAAGCCGATCGCGATGGCGTACGTCGACGCCGCCCACGCGGCCGCCGGCACGCCGGGAGTCGGCGTGGACATCCGGGGCACCCACGAGCCGTACGAGGTCGTGGCGCTGCCCTTCTACAAGCGCCAGAAGTAGACACTGAACCCGGGTCCGCCGGGCCCGGCGCACCTTTTGCCTGCTCACACGCAGTCCCAGCGGTCCCCCCTTCAACAGCACTCCCCCGCGTACAGGAGAATTCAGGCCATGAGCAACCCCCAGCAGCTGCGCTACAGCAAGGAGCACGAGTGGCTGTCGGGCGCCGAGGACGGCGTCTCGACGGTCGGCATCACCGAGTTCGCGGCGAACGCGCTCGGCGACGTCGTCTACGCCCAGCTCCCCGAGGTCGGCTCCCAGGTGACCGCGGGCGAGACCTGCGGCGAGCTGGAGTCGACCAAGTCGGTCAGCGACCTGTACTCCCCGGTCAGCGGTGAGATCACCGAGATCAACGAGGACGTGGTGAACGACCCGTCGCTGGTGAACTCCGCGCCCTTCGAGGGCGGCTGGCTGTTCAAGGTGCGGATCGCGGAGGAGCCCGCCGACCTGCTCTCCGCCGACGAGTACGCCGCCCACACCGCCGGCTGAGGAGTCGTAGCCACATGTCCGTCCTGAACACCCCCCTGCACGAGTACGACCCGGCCGTCGCCGCCGCCGTCGACGCCGAGCTGCACCGCCAGCAGTCCACCCTCGAAATGATCGCCTCGGAGAACTTCGCCCCGGTCGCGGTCATGGAGGCCCAGGGCTCGGTCCTGACCAACAAGTACGCCGAGGGCTACCCCGGCCGGCGCTACTACGGCGGCTGCGAGCACGTCGACGTGATCGAGCAGATCGCGATCGACCGCGTCAAGGAGCTGTACGGCGCCGAGCACGCCAACGTGCAGCCGCACTCGGGCGCCCAGGCCAACGCCGCCGCGATGTTCGCGCTGCTCAAGCCCGGCGACACGATCATGGGTCTGAACCTCGCGCACGGCGGGCACCTGACCCACGGCATGAAGATCAATTTCTCCGGCAAGCTCTACGACGTGGTCGCCTACCACGTCGGCGAGGACGGCCTGGTCGACATGGACGAGGTCGAGCGCCTCGCCAAGGAGAACCAGCCGAAGCTGATCGTGGCCGGCTGGTCGGCGTACCCCCGGCAGCTGGACTTCGCGGCCTTCCGGCGGATCGCCGACGAGGTCGGCGCGTACCTCATGGTCGACATGGCCCACTTCGCCGGTCTCGTCGCGGCCGGGCTGCACCCGAACCCGGTGCCGCACGCCCATGTCGTGACCACCACCACCCACAAGACGCTGGGCGGCCCGCGCGGCGGTGTGATCCTCTCCACGGCCGAGCTGGCCAAGAAGATCAACTCTGCCGTCTTCCCCGGTCAGCAGGGTGGCCCGCTGGAGCATGTGATCGCCGCGAAGGCGGTCGCCTTCAAGGTCGCCGCCTCCGAGGACTTCAAGGAGCGCCAGCGGCGTACGCTGGAGGGCGCGCGCATCCTCGCCGAGCGGCTGGTGAAGGACGACGCCAAGGCGGTCGGCGTGGACGTGCTGTCCGGCGGCACGGACGTCCACCTGGTCCTGGTCGACCTGCGCGACTCCGAACTGGACGGCCAACAGGCCGAGGACCGGCTCCACGAGGTCGGCATCACGGTCAACCGCAACGCCGTCCCGAACGACCCTCGCCCGCCGATGGTGACGTCCGGACTGCGGATCGGTACACCCGCGCTTGCCACCCGCGGCTTCACGACCGACGACTTCACCGAGGTCGCGGACGTGATCGCCGAGGCGCTGAAGCCGTCGTACGACGCCGAGTCGCTCAAGGCCCGGGTCAAGGCCCTCGCCGACAAGCACCCGCTGTACCCCGGTCTGACGAAGTAGTTCCACCCCGTGGGCTCCACACCGGCGTGGGGCCCACCGCACCACCCCCTGCCCCAAGGAGTCACCGTGGCCATCTCGGTCTTCGACCTGTTCTCGATCGGCATCGGCCCGTCCAGCTCCCACACGGTCGGCCCCATGCGCGCGGCCCGCATCTTCGCCAGCAGGCTGCGCGGCGAGGAACTGCTGGACTCCGTGACCTCGCTGCGCGTCGAGCTGTACGGCTCCCTGGGCGCGACCGGCCACGGGCACGGCACGCCCAAGGCGGTGCTGCTCGGCCTGGAGGGCGACTCGCCGCGCTCGGTGGACGTCGAGACGGCCGACGAGCGGGTGGAGGCGATCAAGAACACCGGCCGGCTGATGCTCCTCGGCGAGCGCGAGGTCGCCTTCGACTTCGACGCGGACCTGAAACTGCACCGCCGGAAAGCCCTGCCCTACCACGCCAACGGCATGACCCTGTGGGCGTACGACGCCTCCGGGGCGGAGCTGCTGTCCAAGACGTACTACTCGGTGGGCGGCGGATTCGTCGTCGACGAGGACGCGGTCGGCGCGGACCGCATCAAGCTGGACGACACGGTCCTGAAGTACCCCTTCCGCACGGGCGACGAGCTGCTGCGCCTGACGAAGGAGACGGGCCTGTCGATCTCGGCCCTGATGCTGGAGAACGAGCGCGCCTGGCGCACCGAGGAGGAGATCCGCGCCGGACTGCTCGACATCTGGCAGGTCATGCAGGCGTGCGTCGGGCGCGGCATGACCCGGGAGGGCATCCTGCCCGGCGGACTGAAGGTGCGCCGTCGCGCCGCGAACACCGCGCGCAAGCTGCGCTCCGAGGGCGACTCGAAGGCCCTCGCCATGGAGTGGATCACGCTGTACGCGATGGCGGTGAACGAGGAGAACGCGGCCGGCGGACGGGTCGTCACGGCGCCGACCAACGGGGCCGCCGGCATCATCCCCGCGGTGCTCCACTACTACATCAACTTCGTGCCGGGCGCCGACGAGGAAGGCGTGGTCCGCTTCCTGCTGGCCGCGGGCGCGATCGGCATGCTGTTCAAGGAGAACGCCTCCATCTCCGGCGCCGAGGTCGGCTGCCAGGGCGAGGTCGGCTCCGCCTGCTCGATGGCCGCGGGCGCCCTCGCCGAGGTGCTCGGCGGCAGCCCCGAACAGGTCGAGAACGCCGCCGAGATCGGCATGGAGCACAACCTCGGCCTCACCTGCGATCCCGTCGGCGGCCTGGTCCAGATCCCCTGTATCGAGCGCAACGGCATGGCCGCGGTGAAGGCGGTCACGGCGGCCCGGATGGCGATGCGCGGCGACGGCAGCCACAAGGTCTCCCTCGACAAGGTCATCAAGACCATGAAGGACACCGGCGCCGACATGAGCGTCAAGTACAAGGAGACGGCCCGGGGCGGGCTGGCGGTGAACATCATCGAGTGCTGAGGGCGTTCGTCGGCGCCGTCAGGGGGAATCATCAACTCCCGTCCCCCACAGCCACATCCGGGAGTCCCCATGTTGCGTGGCATCGACGTCAGCTCCTACCAGTCCAGCACCTACGACACCGACGGCCTCTCCTTCGTCTTCATCAAGGCGACGGAGGGCCGTTCCTACGTCAACCCCAAACTGGCCGCCCAGACGAAACGCGGCCGGGACGCCGGCCTGGTCGTCGGCTTCTACCACTTCCTGTGGCCAGGCAACCTCACCGCCCAGGCCGAGTACTTCGTCAGCAAGGCCCCGGAACGGGCCGGCGACATCCTCGCCGTCGACTGGGAGACCACGGGCGAGGGGACGCATGCGAGCAACGCGGAGAAGGACAGGTTCATCCGCACGGTGAAGGAACTGCGGCCGAACAACCGCGTCGTGCTGTATGCGAACCGCCACTTCTGGCTGAATGTCGACACCACGTCCTACGCGGGCGACGGCCTGTGGATCGCCGACTACGTCACCGCGGGCAAGCCACGCATCAAGGCGAAGTGGCGATTCCACCAGTACACGGACGACCCGGTCGACACGAACGTGGCCGACTTCGCCGGCAAGGCGGCGTTGCGCAAGTGGGCCGACGACGCTTGAACCCGTCCCGGATCCGGAACGTGCGGGTCGGACGCCGGGCATGTCGAAGGGGTGCCCGCGGCCCCTCAGGGACGCGGGCACCCCCGTACGCCAGGCGTCACTTGTTCAGATGCGCCCAGAACTCGTCGAACGACAGGAGCTTGTCGCCGTCGAGGTCGCGGCTGGCGATGATGGCATCGGCCACCGCCTCGGTGACGTTCCAGTCGCCCCCCTGCGCCAGAGCGGTCTTGAACTCCTTGGAGGTGATCCGGCCGTCACCGTCCGTGTCGATCCGCTCGAACTGCTTGCGCGCTTCCTCGATGTCCGCCACCGATCCGCCCCTCTGTCTCGTGCTGTTCCGTCGTACTGACGCAGGTCAGATTATCCGCCCACCCGAGCCTCCAGTGCGGCGACCACCCATGCGAACTCCTCACGGTGCGCGGCGGCCGGTGCACCGCCCTTCACCACGGCGAGCAACTCGCGGTAACGGGCGACCCCGTCCTCGGTACTGGAGCGCAGCCGTTCCAGTACGTCGGCCGGGTCGGCGTCGCCGAGCAGGTCGCGCAGGACCTGTGCCGCCTCGGGCGACTCCGGGGCGATGCCGCGCCGCCGGGCCTCGGCGCCCAGCTGCACCAGCCGCCGGGCGAACCACAGCGACGCCCCCGCGGGCACGTCGGGCCCCCGGTCGGCCGCGTTGAACTCGGCCACCTTCCGCATCCGGGCCCGGAATCCCGGGTCCTGGAGCATCTCGGCGAGCTCCACCCAGGCGTCCACCTGCTCGGGAGTCGGCTCTTCCGGCAGGTCCACCGCCATGGTGCGCATCCGCTCCCGGATCACCGGGTCCGCCGTGTCCAGCCCCTGGAACATCTCGTCCACGAACTCCTCCAGGATCCGGCTCCGTTCGGCGGCCGACAGCCGCGCCAGCTTGTTCATGAGCGTCATCTCCTCTGCGGTCGAGCCGCGTCGCGCCACGGTCGACAGCACCGCGCGGGTCACCTTCAGCGCCCTGATCCGCGCGTCCAGCGCCACCACGTGAGCCGCGGCCACCTCGGCGACCGTCGTCTCACCGGCCAGCACCCGGCGTACGTCGTCCAGGCCGAGGCCCAGCTCGCGCAGGGTGCGGATCAGTTCCAGACGGGCCACGGACTCGGCGTCGTACAGCCGGTAGCCGCCCGCGGAGCGGGCAACCGGGCGCAGGACGTCCTCGTCGGACCAGTAGCGGATGGTACGGACGGTCAGTCCGGTGACCCGGGCCAGCTCGCCGATGGTGAACGGACCGGTGCTGTCGTCGATCATGTCTGCGAGTCTGGGCCTTCCAGCGGGTGGAGACTCAAGGAGCACCGCGATGGAGACCTTGCGGGACATTCTGGACGCCGCCGCGCGGGGCGTCTTTCCGCCGGCGGACGGCCGTACGACGGTCGTGCCCCAGCCCTCACCCCGGGACGCGGGCGTGATCGCCTTCACCGGCCACTCCGTCGCCCTCACCGACGAGGACCCCGGCTGGGTGCACGCCACCCTGGACGCCCTGGACCGCGACGCGCTCGCGGCGACGATGAACACCCGCTTCCTGGCCGCCTTCATGGAGCGGACGGGACGCACCACGGACACGGTCGACGTGATGACGGTGGGCGCGCCACTGGCGGGCGAGCCGTCCCTCGCATGAGCGAGATCCGCGATCCAGGGCATCCGAGGGTCGCCCGTTCCCGAGGCGCCGTGACGACGTGCGGGTGTGGGCCACCGAGGGCGGCGTGCTGGTGCTGGGGCGCGGCATCGCGGGGCGGCTGGAGGCCGCGGTGGAGGTGGCGGAGGCGGTACGGCACCGGGGGCTGGGGCGGGCCCTGGCGGCGGCGCGGCACCTGGGCGGGGGCGCGCCGGTGTGGGCGCAGATCTCCCCGGGGAACGCCCGCAGTCTGCGGGCGTTCCAGGCGGCCGGCTGCCGGCCGGTGGGGTCGGAGGCGCTGCTCAGTGCCAGGCCTCGTAGTGCGGGTTGCTCTCGCAGTCGCTCATGATCTCGACCTTGGTGGCCTTGTCCACCGGGCAGACGCCGATGATGTACTTCCGGTCGATACCGCCTGGGAAGGCCACCTCGACCTGGTCGGCCCACTTGTGGGTGTCACCGATGGTCCGGTTGACGTCGATGCCGCCGGGGGCGTCGATGTAGTAGTTGTAGCCAGACTTCCACCACTTCTTGTACAGGTCGTGGTCGTACGTCGTGGACACGAACGGCGAGGGCTGGTTGACCAGGACGTAGCTCTCCAGGTCGTACTGGCCGTCGACCGTGTCCCTGGGGCGGAAGCCCTCCTCGAAGACGACCTGGGGGGCGCGGCTGTCGGCGCGGTACAGGGTGCCGCAGGCGGTGCGCCAGGCCGGTTCGGGCGTGATCCGGGCGACGTCGACACGGCGGTCGGCGGCCGCCTTGATCTTGTCGTCGTACTGGACGGGACAGGCGGCCGGGGCAGGGGCGGCGGCCACGGCGGCGGCGGCCGGGACGGGGGCATCGGGGACGGAGGCCTCGGGGACGGCGGCGGCCGAGGTCGTGAAGACGGCCGCGAGGGTCAGGACGGCGGCAGCGGCCCGCCGCCGCAGGCGAGTTGTGATCATGAGTGCACAATTCCCGCCTCACGGCCCAAGGTTGCGGATCGTCACCCGTACGGCGGCGTGTTGGGTGAGGTGCTCCTACCGTTCAGCGGTCCGCGACCCGCATCTCGAACCAGGTGGTCTTGCCACGGGGTAAGAGGTCCACGCCCCAGCGGTCCGCGAGCTTGTCGACGAGGTACAGGCCCCGGCCGCTGACGTCCAGCTCCTGGACCGGCATCAGGCAGGGCAGCCCCCGGGAGGGGTCACGGACCTCGATGCGGATCCAGCCCCGGCGGCGGCGCATCCGGAGGCCGAAGACGCGGGCGCCGGTGTGCCGGACGGCGTTGCCGACGAGCTCCGAGACCAGCAGGACGGCGTCCTCGGTCATCTTGGCGGACAGGCCCCACTGACGGAGGACGACGACCTGGGCGAGCCGGCGCGCCGTGGCCGCGGACTCGGGGCGGGACGGCAGCTGGACCTCCGCCTCCGTGGGGTTGCCGAACAACTCCAGCGCCTTGAGCGCTCGTTCGTCCTCGACCGCCGGCGACCAGCGCGCCGCGGTCGTACGGCCGCGTCCTTGCGGCTGTTCGATGCCCTCCAGCCCCGCCATGCCCCCATCATGGCCGCCCGGCTTGTCCCGCGGGGCCGATCCTGTCGAATACGCCCCCCTCGGGGCATCGTTCCCGGCACTCCGTCCGGCATATGCCGCGGGCAGTTCGGAGGCCTCAACAGCCCCTCTGACCTGCGGAGAAGGGTCGACTGATGGCAATGGACGGACTCCCTCGACAAGGCAGGCTTAAGGCTGCCTTAAGGCTTCCATAAACCGCCCCATCGAGGGACCCGGATCAGACACCGCGTCAATTGCAAGCCCTGACACGGAGATTCAGAGGAACTTGGCCTTGCCCGGCCCCTCCTCGACGAAACTGCGCATCCCGCGCTCGCGGTCCTCCGTGGCGAACAGGCCCGCGAACCAGTTCCGTTCGACGGTGAGGCCCGTGTCGATGTCCGTCTCCAGGCCCGTGTCGATCGACTCCTTCGCCGCGCGCAGCGCCAGCGCCGGGCCCTGTGCCAGCTTCGCCGCCCATGTGTGCGCGGTGTCGTACACCTCGGCGGCGGGGACCACCCGGTCCACCAGGCCGAGGGTCAGCGCCTCGTCCGCCTTGACCATGCGGCCGGTGAAGATCAGGTCCTTGGCCTTGGACGGGCCGACCAGGCGGGCCAGCCGCTGGGTGCCGCCCGCGCCCGGGATCAGGCCGAGCAGGATCTCCGGCTGGCCCAGCTTGGCGTCGTCCGCGGCGATGCGGTAGTCCGCGCAGAGGGCGAGCTCGCAGCCACCGCCGAGCGCGTACCCGGTGACGGCGGCGACGACCGGCTTGGGGATGCGGGCCACGGCCGTGAAGGCGTCCTGCAGGCCGCGGGCGCGCAGGACCATGGCCGTGTGGTCCATGTTCTGCATCTCCTTGATGTCCGCGCCGGCCGCGAACACCTTCTCGCCGCCGTACAGGACGACCGCGCGCACGTCGTCGCGGCGCGTGGCCTCCTCGGCGAGCTCCCTGAGCCGGTCCTGCGTGGCGATGTCCAGCGCGTTCATGGGCGGGCGGTCGAGGCGGAGGGTGCCGACGCCCTCGGCGACTTCGAGATTCACGGTCATGGCAGCAGGTTAACGGGGACTAACGGCAGCCGGGCCGGTGCGGTCGGTCACACTCCGCCGGTGCCAGGAGGTTGCCCCACGACGTCGGGCCCGGCGCGATCCGTCGCACCGGGCCCGCGCGTGGCAGGAGGTCAGGCCTTCCACTTCTCCCAGGACATGTTCCAGCCGTTGAGCCCGTTGTCCGGGTCCACGATCCGGTCGTTGGAGTTCTTCACGACGACCACGTCGCCGACCATCGAGTTGTCGAAGAACCAGGCGGCCGGAGCGCCCTTGTCCCAGCCGCCGCGCGCGTCGCGCAGGCCGATGCAGCCGTGGCTCGCGTTGTAGTTGCCGAAGGCGCCGCCGGCCCAGTAGTTGCCGTGCAGGAAGGTGCCGGAGGTGGTCAGCCGCATGGCGTGCGGGACGTCCTTGATGTCGTACTCGCCGCCGTAGCCGACCGTCTCGCCGTTCATCCGGGTCACCACGTGCTTCTCGCTGATGACCATCTGACCGTTCCAGGTCTCCATGCCGGCCTTGCCGGTGGTGACCGGAATGGTCTTGACGACCTTGCCCTCCCGCATGACCTTCATCGTGAGCTTCTTGGCGTCGACGACGGAGACCTGGTCGCGGCCGATGGTGAAGGAGACGCTCTTGGCCTGCTCGCCGTAGACACCGGGGCGGCCCTCGACACCGTCGAGGTTGAGCTTGACGGTGACCTTGGTGCCGGCCTTCCAGTACTCCTCGGGCCGGAAGTCGAGCCGGTCGTTGCCGAACCAGTGGCCCTCGACGTCGACGGCCGGTTCGGTCTTGATCTCGATGGCCTTCTCGACCTGCTCGGGGTTGGTGATGCCCCGGGTGAAGTTGAGGGAGAAGGGCATTCCGACGCCGACCGTGGAGCCGTCCTCGGGGGTGAAGTGCCCGACGAACGTGTTCTGCGGCGTCAGGGTGGTGAAGCTGGAGGACTCGGCGGCCTCGCGGCCCGCGGAGTCCTTGGCGACCGCGTGCACCTGGTACTTGGTGGCGGCGGCCAGATGGATGGACGGCGTCCAGCTGGCGCCGTCCTCGGCTATCTCACCGGCTATCTCGGTGCCCTTGGCGTCCTTGACGACGACCTCGGTCAGCTTGCCCTTGGCCGCGGTGACCTTCAGCGCCCCGCTGGTGTCGACGGACTTCGCGCCGTCCTTGGGGGCTATGGTCACGGCCGCCTCGGACTGCTTGCTCTCCGCGGTGGCCGAGCCCTTGCCCTTGCCGTCCCCGGCCCCCGCGCCGGAGCCCTCGGAGTCCGAGCCGCCACCGCACGCCGTGACGGTCAGCAGCAGGATCCCGGCGGCCAGTGCCAGGCCCTTGCGTCCGCGCCCGCCGCGCGCGTCAACCGACGCCCCCGATATCGGTCGCACTTTCAACTTGTCTCCCCTCAACGGGCCCCGGACCGGGCCCTCATCGGGCCCCGTCGGGCCCGCTCCCCTGCGCGTCCCGCGCGTTCGGCGCATATTAACCACATGGTCGGCGCGGTCGAGGCCGCGCGATTGTCACCGTTCAGTCCCAACCTCGACCGGCCGCCACGGAACACCCCGCCCCCCGGCAGGCTCACTTCAGAGCACTGCCCGCTTTCCACTCCTTCCACCCCATGTTCCAGCCTCCGAGCCCGTTGTCGGGAGCGACCTGTTTGTCATCGCTGTTGACGACCTCGACGACGTCACCGACCAGACTGCGGTCGAAGAACCAGCCCGCCGGGGTGTCCGAGCTGCCGCCCTTCTCGTCCCGCAGGCCGACGCACCCGTGGCTGACGTTCGCCTCGCCGAAGGTGGCGGCCGACGCCCAGTAGTTGCCGTGCAGGAAGGTGCCGGTCTCGGTGAGGCGCATGGCGTGCGGGACGTCCTTGATGTCGTACTCGCCGCCGAAGCCGACCGTGCTGCCGTTCATCCGGGTCACCTCGTACATCTCGGTGACCACCATCTTCCCGTTGTACGTCGGATGCTTGGGCGCCCCCGCGGTGATCGGCACCGTGCCGAGCAGCTCGCCGTCCCGGCGCACCTGCATGGTGTGCTGCTCCGCGTCGACCAGCGAGACCTGGCTGCGGCCGACGGTGAAGGTGACCGTCCGGTACTGCAGCCCGTAGACCCCGGGCGCGCCCTCGACGTCCCTCAGCCGCAGGTCGACGGTGACCTCGGTGCCGGGTTCCCAGTACGCCTCGGGGCGGAAGTCGAGGCGGTCGCGGCCGAACCAGTGCGGGCGGATCTCCACGGGGGGCTCCGAGGAGACGCGCACGGCCCGTTCGACGGCGGCCCGGTCGGTGATCTCCCGGTTGAAGCCCAGGCTGACGATCATGCCGGTGCCGACCACCGAGCGGTGCTCCGGGGTGACGTACGCGATGAAGCGCTCCTCGGGGACGTAGGTGGTGAAGGTGGTGTGCCGGGCGGAACGGTGGCCGTCGCCGTCCACGGCCACCGCGTCGACCGCGTATCCGGCGGCCAGCGCGAGCCTGCCGTCGTCGGGCCGCCAGCGCCGGCCGTCCGCGGAGATCCGGCCCGGGACCGGCTGTTCCTCCGCGTCCTGGGTCCTGACGACCCGCACCGACTCCAGGCGCCCGCTGGTCACCTGTACGGACAGCGTCCGGCCGGGACGGACACCCTTGTCGCCGTCACCCGGCGAGACCGCGATGACGTCCTCGGGGGCCCGGGGTTTGCCGAGCGAGCCGAGCCCGCTTCCACCGTCCGCGGTGCAGCCGACGGCCCCGGCCAGCAGCCCTGCCCATGTCAGTAGGGCGGCCAGAGCGGCCCCCGCGCGCCGCGCGCGCCCATGTACGTGCCTCACGGACGTGTTCAACGACCGGGCCCGCCCTGGGGAAACGTGAGTGCGACCCAAGCTCTGGGCAGAACAGTGGGGAGGACGACGGGGCGGGCTCCGCGGAAGGGACGCCGCGGGCCACGGCCGACGTCGTCGACACGAGCCGCGGGAGGCTGACAGGTGTCCAGCGCAGCCGAGCAGGAGACGGTGGCCGGGCAGGGCGGACGCCCGGCCGCCGCGTTGAACGGCGCGCCGCGCGCGGCGCCGGCCGCCACGGTGGCCGTGTGGCCGGGTGCGTCGACACCGCTGGGGGCCCGGTTCCGGGTCGGCCCGGACGGGGTGGCGGGCACCAACTTCGCACTGTGGGCGGGTGGGGCGGAGGCGGTGGAGCTGTGCCTGTTCGACGAGGACGGCACGGAGCGACGCCATCGCCTCAGCGAGCTGACCCATGAGATCTGGCACGGCTTCGTGCCGGAGGTGATGCCGGGGCAGCGCTACGGCTACCGGGTGCACGGCCGGTGGGACCCGTGGACCGGCGGCCGGTGGAATCCGGCGAAGCTGCTGCTGGACCCGTACGCGCGCGCGGTCGACGGCGACTTCGGGCTGCCGCCGGAGGTCTACGGACATGTCCGGGACTGGCCGCAGCAGCAGGTCGCGGACACCGTGCGCGACGAGCGGGACTCGGCGCCGTACGTCCCGAAGGGCGTCGTCGTGCATGACGACGACGACTGGGCGGACGACCGCCGGCCGAAGACGCCCTGGGCGGACTCGGTGATCTACGAGCTGCATGTGCGCGGCTTCACCAAGCTGCACCCGGGGATTCCCGAGGAGCTGCGCGGCACGTACGCGGGGCTCGCCCACCCGGCGGCGATCGACCACCTCACGCGGCTCGGCATCACGGCCGTCGAGTTGCTGCCCGTGCACCAGTTCGCGCACGAGGACCATCTGCTGCGCCGGGGCCTGAGGAACTACTGGGGCTACAACTCCATCGGCTACTTCGCCCCGCACGCCACGTACGCCGCGTCCGGCACGCGCGGGCAGCAGGTCGGGGAGTTCAAGCGGATGGTGCGCGCGCTGCACGCGGCCGGGATCGAGGTCATCCTCGACGTGGTCTACAACCACACCGCGGAAGCGGGCGAGCTGGGCCCGACACTGTCCCTGAAGGGCATCGACAACCGCGGCTACTACCGCCTCCAGTCCGACGCCCGCCGCTACGCCGACTACACCGGCTGCGGGAACACGCTGCACGTCGTCCAGCCGCACGTGCTGCGCCTCATCACCGACTCACTGCGCTACTGGGTGACCGAGATGGGCGTGGACGGGTTCCGGTTCGACCTGGCGGCGGCGCTCGCGCGGTCCATGCACGACGTGGACATGCTGTCCCCCTTTCTCGCCGTCATCGCGCAGGACCCGGTGCTGCGGCGGGTCAAGCTGATCGCCGAGCCCTGGGACGTCGGTTCCGGCGGCTACCAGGTGGGGGCCTTCCCACCGCTGTGGACGGAGTGGAACGACCGCTACCGCAACGCCGTGCGGGACTTCTGGCGGCACGCGCTGCCGGACGTACGGGAGATGGGGTACCGGCTGTCGGGCTCCAGCGACCTCTACGCCTGGGGCGGCCGGCGGCCGTACGCGTCGGTCAACTTCATCACCGCGCACGACGGCTTCACGCTGCGGGACCTGGTCTCGTACGAGCGCAAGCACAACGAGGCGAACGGGGAGGGCAACCGGGACGGCACGAACGACAACCGGGCGTGGAACTGCGGGGCGGAGGGCGAGAGCGGCGAGGAGGGGGTGCGGGCCCTGCGGCGCAGGCAGCTGCGCAACCTGCTGACCACCCTGCTGCTGTCGACGGGCGTGCCGATGCTGGTCGCGGGTGACGAGCTGGGGCGCACGCAGCGCGGCAACAACAACGCCTACTGCCAGGACAACGAGATCAGCTGGCTGGACTGGGACCTGCTGCACGAGCCGGGCTGGAAGGCCCTGTTCGACCTGACGGCCCGGTTGATCGAACTGCGCCACCGGCACCCGGTGCTGCGGCGGCGGGCGTTCTTCTCCGGCCGGGCCCACTCGGCGGACGGGCTGCGGGACCTGGCGTGGTTCACCCTGCGGGGCACGGAGATGACGGAACGGGACTGGTACGCGCCCGCGGCCACGCTCGGCATGTATCTGTCGGGCAGGGACATCCCAGGCCGCGACGAGCGGGGGGCGCCGATCGTCGACGACAGCTTCCTCGCCGTGCTGCACGCCGGGGAACGGCCGGTGAGCTTCGTCCTGCCGGGGCCGCCGTGGGCGGAGCGCTACGAGGTCGTCGTCGACACGTCGCAGGAGGAACAGGCGGCGGCGCCCGGGGTGACGTACCCCGCGGGGCAGGCGATCACGGTGGCGGGACGGTCGGTGCTGCTGCTGAAGGTCGGCTGAGGCGACGCCCCTCGAACGCGCAGGTCGTAGGTCCATCGACGGACGGTGGTCCGGTCAAAACTCGGTGGGCGTTGTCAGTGCCGATCCGTAGGCTCGCTCCTGATGCCCACGACACGTGCCACCTCGCCCGGAGACCGCTCCGCCGTCCGCTCGCTGCTGCGCCTGTGGCCCTATGTCAGGCCGGTGCGGGCCCGTCTGTTCACCGCCGCGTTCGTCGCGATAGTCGCGTCCTGCGTCGGGTTGGTGATCCCGCTCGTGCTCAAGTGGCTCGTGGACGGGCCGATCGCCGGGCGGGACCCGGCGGGCGTGTGGCTCGGCGCGCTGTTCCTGCTGCTGCTCGGGCTGGGCGAGGCCGTGCTGTTCGGGCTTCGGCGGTGGCTGGTGGCGCGCCCGCTGGCGGGGGTCGAGGCGGCGATGCGGGCGGATCTGTACGGGCGTCTTCAGCGGCTGCCGGTGGCGTTCCACGACCGGTGGGCCTCGGGCCAGTTGCTCTCCCGGGGAACGACCGATCTGATGCTGCTGCGCATGTTCCTGGCCTTCCCCCTGACGTTCTTGCTGGTCAACGGGGTGACAATTCTCGTCGGCGTGATCATCATGCTGGTGCAGGACCTCACGCTGGGGCTGGTGATCCTCGGGCCCGCGGTGCCCGTGATCGTCAGCTGCGCGATCTTCGAGAAGCGGTACGCCGAGGTGGCGCGGCGCGCGCAGGACCAGGTCGGTGATCTGACGACGGTGGTCGAGGAGGGCGTGCTCGGCATCCGCATCATCAAGGGGTTCGGGCGGCACCGCACTCAGGCGCGGGCGTTCCGGGAGCTGGCGCGGACGCTGCGGGGGACGGAGCTGACGAAGGCCCGGCTGCTCGCGGCGATCCTGAGCGTCATCGTGACGCTCCCGGAGGTGGCGATCGGGGCGGCGCTGGTGCTGGGGGCCGTGCAGGTGGCGGACGGAGATCTGTCGGCGGGGACGCTCGTGGCCTTCCTGTCCACGGCGCTCGCCCTGCGGTGGCCGGTCGACTCGATCGGCTTCCTGCTGGCGATGAGCCAGGAGGCGGCGACGGCCACCGAGCGGTACTTCGAGGTGATGGACGCGGAACCGGAGACGGCCACCGCACCGGCGAGCACGGTGAAGGACGCGCCCGAGAGGGGGCTTCGCTTCCACGCCGTCAGCTTCCGCTATCCCGACGCCCCCACCGGCTCCCCACCCGTCCTCGCCCACATCGACCTGCACATCCGTCCCGGCGAGTCCATGGCTCTCGTCGGCGCGACCGGCAGCGGCAAGACCACCCTCACCGCGCTCGTCCCCAGGCTGCACGAGGTGACCGGGGGCCGGATCACGCTCAACGGCGCCGACATCGCCACCATGTCCCGCGAGGAGCTGCGCACCAGGGTCGCCATCGCCTTCGAGGAGCCGACGCTGTTCTCCGCGAGCGTCGGGGAGAACGTCCTCATGGGCGCCCCCGACGGGGCCGGGGACGCCGATCTGGACCGCGCCCTCGCGGTCGCCCAGGCCGAGTTCACCCACGGGTTGCCACAGGGCACGGACACCCAGGTCGGCGAGCAGGGCCTGAGCCTGTCCGGCGGTCAGCGGCAGCGGCTCGCGCTGGCCAGAGCGGTGGTGGGACGGCCGGAGTTCCTGGTCCTGGACGACCCGCTGTCGGCGCTGGACGTGCACACCGAGGCCGCCGTGGAGGCGGCGCTGCGCGAGGTGCTGGCCGGCACCACCGCCCTGATCGTGGCGCACCGCCCGTCCACGGTGCTGCTCGCCGACCGGGTCGCCCTGCTGTCCGGCGGCCGGATCACGGCCGTCGGCACCCACCACGAACTGCTCCGCGACAACGCCGAGTACGCCCATCTGATGTCCGGGACGGAACTGGAGGCAGCCCGGTGACCGCGTCCACATCCACCCCCGCCCCCGTCACCGACGAGGAGCCGCGGGATGCGCCCAAGGCGGGCGACCCGTTCGACAAGGACGTCCTGCCCGCCCCGCCCGGCGCCACCGGGACGCTGCTGAGGTCCCTGCTCGCGCCGATGAAGGCCCGGGTCGCCCTGACCACCCTCCTGCTGTTCCTGCAACAGGCGGCCGTGCAGGCGGGCCCGCTGCTGGTGGCGTACGCCATCGACCACGCCGTGCCCGCGTTCCGCGCCCACGACCAGGGGCCGCTGATCGCGGTGGCGGTCGGCTATCTGCTGTGCGCGGCCGCCTCCGGCGGGCTCCAGTACGCCTTCGTCGTGACCTCCGCCCGGGTCAGCCAGGACGTGCTCCTCGATCTGCGCGGCCGGATCTTCCGGCACGCGCAGGCGCTGAGCGTCGACTTCCACGAGCGCTACACCTCGGGCCGGCTGATCTCCCGTTCCACCACCGACGTCGAGTCGCTGCGCGAGCTGCTGGAGGAGGGCCTCCAGGAGCTGGTGATGGTGATCCTGTCCTGTGTCTACGTCGCGGCGATCCTGCTCTGGCTCGACCTGGGCCTGGGCACGGTGGCGGTGGCGTCGTTCGTGCCGCTGTGGTGGCTCGTACGGCTGTACCAGCGGCGGGCGCGGAAGGTGTACACGACGCGTTCGACGGCGATCGCCGCGGTGATCGTGAAGTTCGTGGAGACGATGAACGGCATCCGCCCGGTGCGCGCGTTCCGCCGGGAGGCCGCCAACGACGCCGAGTTCCGGGTGCTGAACCGGCGGCACGAGCGGACGAACGGCGACGCGCTGCTGGAGATGGCCCGCTACGTCGTCGGCTCACGGATCGTCGGCAACACGGCGGTCGCGCTGATCGTCCTGTGGGGCGCGTACCGCGTCGCGGACGGCACGCTGGCCCTCGGCGTGCTCGCGGCGGCGGTGCTGTACCTGCGGCGGATGTACGACCCGATCGACCGGTTCGGCATGTTCCTCAACTCCTACCAGTCGGCGGCGGCCTCGCTGGAGAAGATCGCCGGGCTGCTCGCCCAGACGCCGTCGGTGCCGGAGCCGTCCGCCCCCAGGGAGCTCCCGCCGCTCGCCTCCGAGCACCCCGGCCGCGAGGTCGTCTTCGACGGCGTGCGGTTCGCCTACCGCACCGGCGGCGAGGTGCTGCCCCGCTTCGACCTCACGATCCCGGCCGGGCAGACGGTCGCGGTCGTCGGCTCGACCGGCGCCGGCAAGTCGACGCTGGCCAAGCTGCTGGCCCGGTTCTACGACCCGACCGACGGGCGGGTGCTCCTCGACGGGGTCGACCTGCGCGAGCTGGCCGTGCCGGAGCTGCGGCGCGGGGTCGTGATGGTGACGCAGGAGTCGTTCCTGTTCTCCGGCACGGTCGCCGAGAACATCGCCATCGGGCGGCCCGACGCGAGCCGTACGGAGATCGAGGGCGCCGCCAAGGCGATCGGCGCGCACGACTTCATCGCCGCGCTGCCCGACGGGTACGACACGGACGTCCGCAAGCGCGGCGGCCGCATCTCGGCCGGTCAGCGCCAGCTCGTGGCGTTCGCGCGGGCGTTGCTCGCGGACCCGGCGGTGCTGATCCTCGACGAGGCGACCAGTTCGCTGGACATCCCGGGCGAGCGGGCGGTGCAGCGGGCGATGGCTACCGTGCTCAGGGGGCGTACGGCCGTCGTGATCGCGCACCGGCTGTCCACGGTGGAGATCGCGGACCGGGTGCTGGTGATGGAGCACGGCCGGATCGTGGAGGACGGCAGCCCGGCCGAACTGGTCGCGGGGGCGGGCCGGTTCGCGGGGCTGCACCGGGCGTGGCAGGACAGCCTGGCGTGAAGAGGGGCACAGGGCACGGGAAGCGAGCAGTGCGGTGATCGACGCGTACGAGGACCCCGGCACACCCGACAGCCGGGGTCCCGCCCGCTACCTGTGGTGGCTGGTGCGCAGCCAGCCGGGCCGCTCGGCCGCGGGGGCGCTGTTCGGGATCGTGTCGCTGGCACTGCCCGCGGTGGTGCCGTACCTGCTGGCCCGCGCGATCGACGACGGCCTGGAGCCCGGTGACCGGGCCGCGCTGCTGGGCTGGGCGGCGGCCGTGCTGGCGGCCGGGGCGCTCGACGCCTGGCTGAACATCGCCCGGCACCGCACGATGACCCGGGTCCGGATGGACGCCAACTTCCGCACGGTCAAGGTCGTCGTGGGGCAGGCGGTCCGGCTCGGCGCCTCGCTGCGCCGACAGGTCGCGGCCGGGGAGGTCGTCACGATCGGCGTGGGCGACGTGCAGACCGTCGCCACCTCCCTGACGGTCGTCGGCCCTGGCGTCGGCGCGGTCGTCGCGTACGGCGTCGTCGCCGCGCTGCTGCTCGCGGTGTCGCCGCTGCTGGCCGCGGTGGTGCTGCTGGGCGTGCCGGTGACCGGCGTCCTGGCCGGGCCGCTGATGGGCCGTCTCCAGGGCACCGAGACGGCGTACCGGGAAGCGCAGGGCGCGCTGACCGCGCGCATCGGCGACATGGCGGGCGGGCTGCGCGTGCTGGGCGGGCTCGGCGGCAAGGAACTGGTCGCCGGTGCCTTCCGCCGGGACTCACGGCGGCTGCGCGACGAGGGGTACCGGGTCGGCGCGGTGACCAGCTGGATCCAGGCGCTCGGCCTCGGCGTGCCGCCGGTGTTCCTGGCCGTGGTGACCTGGCTCGCGGCCCGGCTGGTGGCCCAAGGATCGATCACCGTGGGCGAGTTGGTGTCGGTCTACGGCTATGTCGCGGTGCTGGTGGTGCCGGTGGCGTACTTCCTGGAGTTCGGCCAGCAGGTCAGCCGGGGGCTGGTGGCCGCCCGCCGGATCGTACGGTTCCTGCGCCTCGACCCGCTGGACGGTGACGGGGGGCACGACGCCCCGGCCGAGCCGTCCGCGCTGCACGACCCGGAGTCGGGCGTGCGGGTGCTGCCGGGGCGGCTCACCGCGCTGGCCTGCGAACGCCCGGCCGACGCGGCGGAGATCGTCGACCGGCTCGGGCGGTACACGCCCTCTGACGCGATCTGGGGCGAGGTACGGCTGGACGCGATCGCGCTCGCCCAGGTGCGGGAACGGATCCTGGTCGCGGACCACGAGGCCGACCTGTTCGCGGGAACCCTGCGCGAGGTGGTCCTCGGGCGGCGGGCCGACGCCGGCGACGCGGCCGTCGCGCGGGCCGTGCGGGCCGCCGCGGCCGACGACATCGTGCGCGGGCTGCCGGACGGGCTCGACGCGCGGATCGACGCCCAGGGCCGGAACCTCTCCGGCGGTCAGCGCCAGCGGGTGCGGCTGGCGCGGGCGCTGCTCGCCGATCCCGAGGTGCTGCTCGCCGTGGAACCCACTTCCGCGCTCGACGCGCACACCGAGGCGGCGGTGGCGCAGCGGCTGCGGGACGCCCGCGAGGGCCGTACGACCGTCGTCACCACCACCTCGCCGCTGGTGCTGCACCGGGCGGACACCGTGCACTTCCTGGTGGACGGCAAGGTCGAGGCCAGTGGGACCCACGAGGGACTGCTGGCGTACGCGCCCGGGTACCGGGCGCTGGTGGCCCGCGACACGGAGGCCGACACGGACACCGGGTCCGGCATCGGCGCCGAGGAGGCCGTGCGATGACTTCCGGGCATGCGTCGAGTGCCACGGCCGAGCGCGCGGGCCGGTTGCCGATCGCCGGGCCCGCCGAGGTGCGGCGGGCCCTGACCGGGCTGGTCCGGGCCGACGGGCGGGTCTTCGCCGCCGTGCTGACGCTGAACGCGCTGGCCGCCGGGGCGGGGCTGGCCGGGCCGTGGCTGCTGGGTCTGATCATCAACGAGGTCCGGGCGGGCGGCGGCGTCGATGTCGTCGACCGGCTGGCGCTGGCGCTCGTCGGGTGCGCGCTGGCGCAGTTGCTGCTGTCGCGGTGGGCGCGGTACGCCGGGCACCGCTTCGGGGAGCGGACGCTGGCGCGGATCCGTGAGCGGTTCGTCGACCGGGCGCTGTCGCTGCCCGCGTCGGTGGTGGAGCGGGCCGGCACCGGTGATCTGACGGCCCGGGGCACCGCCGATGTCACCGCCGTCGGCACGACGTTGCGGGACGCCGGTCCGGCACTGCTCATCGCCTCGTTGCAGGTGCTCTTCCTGTTCGGCGCGGTCGTCGCGCTGGACCCGCTGCTGGGTTGCTGCGCGCTGCTGGGCTGGCTGGGCATCTGGTTCCCGCTGCGCTGGTACCTGCGCCGGGCGCGCTCCGCCTACCTCGACGAGGGTGCGGCCACCTCGGAGGTCGCCGAGGTCCTCGCGGCCACGGCGGCCGGCGCCCGCACGATCGAGGCGTTCGGGCTGCAGAAGCACCGGATCGCGGCGAGCCGGGACGCGCTGGCTCAGGCGCGGCGCACCCGGCTGCACACCCTCCGGCTGCGCAGCGTGTTCTTCCCGGCGGCGGACTTCGCGTACGCCTTCCCCGTGGTGGCCGTGCTGCTGGTCGGGGGCTTCCTGCACGAGCGGGGGACGGTGACCCTGGGGGCGGTGGTGGCGGCCGCGCTGTATCTGCGGCAGGTCACCGAGCCGCTGGACACGATCCTGGTCCGGGTCGAGCAGTTGCAGATGAGCAACGCCTCCTTCGCCCGGGTGGAGGGCCTGGCGCTGGCGCCCCGGACGGCTCCGGCCGACTCCCCCGACCCGGACGGCAACCGTATCGACGTGACCGGCGTGCGCTACTCGTACGACCGGGGCGGCGAGGTACTGCGCGGCGTCGACCTGACGATCCGGCCCGGCGAGCGGCTCGCGGTCGTCGGACCGTCGGGTGCGGGCAAGTCCACGCTGGGCAGACTGCTGGCCGGCGTCGACGCGCCCGGCGCGGGCAGTGTGACGGTGGGCGGGGTGCCGGTCGCCCGTCTGGGGCCGGAGCGGCTGCGCCGCCAGGTCGCGCTGGTGACGCAGGAGCACCACGTGTTCCTGGGCACGGTCCGCGACAACCTGCTGATCGCCGAACCGGCGGCCACGGAGGCGCGGTTGTGGACCGCCCTCACCGCGGTCGGTGCCGACGCCTGGGTGCGCGAGCTGCCCGGCGGGCTCGACGCCGAGCTGGGCACGGGAGGGATGCGCACCGACGGCTCGCAGGCCCAGCAACTCGCCCTCGCCCGCGTCGTGCTGGCCGACCCGCACACGCTGATCCTCGACGAGGCCACCGCGCTGCTCGACCCGGCGACCGCCCGGCACACCGAGCGCGCCCTGGCCGCCGTGCTGCGGGGCCGTACGGTCGTCGCCATCGCGCACCGGCTGCACACCGCGCACGACGCGGACCGGGTGGCGGTGATGGAGTCGGGACGGATCACCGAACTCGGCACGCACGACGAGCTGGTGGCGGCGGACGGAGCGTACGCGCGGCTGTGGCGGACCTGGCACGGGGAACGGACCGGGTAGAAAGCCGTCCCGTTCGCATACCGAACGCGAACTCCCGGACAACGAACCGATTCCGGCCAAATTCTTGACGCGCTCCTGACAGGTCTGGCGCGTGGTGTCACGCTTCTCACGGCCACTCCACAGCAACCCCACCTCCATGCCGCTGTGTTGTTCCCGTGGTCCGTGCACCTGGTTTCGCGTTCTGCCCGGACGGCCTGTTCGCCGCCCGGATCTCCCCTGGCCGCGTGACCCGCGGCCACGCAGAAGGAGTCAGTGTTGAGAAGCAGTTCCTCATCGAGCAACGGTTCCTCCCACAGACGCACCCCCCGCGTTGCGGCCGTCGCCCTTGTCGGCGTCGCCGCCTTCCTCGCCGCCGCCGTGCAGTCCGGCGCCGCGGCGGCCACCCCGGACAAGGCGCCGTCGGCGTCGGCGAAGGCCGACCCGGGCTCCCTGCCCGTCAAGCTCACTCCGGCCCAGCGCGCGGCGCTGATCCGCGAGGCCGACGCCGGCAAGGCGGACACGGCGCGGGAGCTGAGCCTGGGTCCCCAGGAGAAGCTCCTCGTCCGGGACGTCACCAAGGACGCCGACGGCACGGTCCACACCCGCTACGAGCGGACCTACGCCGGCCTGCCGGTCCTCGGTGGTGATCTGGTCGTCGAGACGTCGAAGGCCGGCGCCACCGAGAGCGTCACCAAGGCCACCCGCGCCACCATCGAGGTGCCCTCGCTCAAGCCCGCGATCGCCGGGGCGCAGGCCGAGCGGCAGGCGCTCGGCGCAGCCCGCGCCGAGGACGCCAGGAGCCCCGAGGTCAGCGGTGAGCCCCGCAAGGTCGTCTGGGCCGCGAACGGTGAGCCGACGCTCGCCTACGAGACCGTCGTCGGCGGCCTCCAGCACGACGGCACCCCGCAGGAACTGCACGTCGTCACCGACGCCACCACCGGCGAGAAGCTCTTCGAGTGGCAGGCGGTCAGGAACGGCACCGGGCACACGGTCTACAGCGGCACGGTGCCGCTCACCACGACCCAGTCCGGGTCGACGTACAACCTCACCGACGGCGCCCGCGGCAACCACCGCACGTACAACCTGAACCGCGGCACCTCCGGCACCGGCACGCTCTTCTCCGGACCGGACGACGTCTGGGGCAACGGCACCGCGTCCAACGCGGAGTCGGCCGGCGCGGACGCCCACTACGGGGCCGCGCTGACCTGGGACTACTACAAGAACGTGCACAGCCGCAACGGCATCCGCGGCGACGGCGTCGGCGCCTACTCGCGGGTCCACTACGGCAACAACTACGTCAACGCGTTCTGGTCCGACAGCTGCTTCTGCATGACCTACGGCGACGGGTCGGGCAACGCCAACCCGCTCACGTCGATCGACGTGGCCGCCCACGAGATGACCCACGGCCTGACCTCGGCCACCGCGGGCCTCATCTACAGCGGCGAGTCCGGCGGCCTCAACGAGGCGACCAGCGACATCTTCGGCTCGACCGTCGAGTTCTACGCCAACAACTCCTCCGACGTCGGTGACTACCTCATCGGCGAGGAGATCAACATCAACGGCGACGGCACGCCGCTGCGTTACATGGACAAGCCGAGCAAGGACGGCGCGTCGAAGGACAACTGGTACTCGGGCATCGGCTCGATCGACGTGCACTACTCGTCCGGTCCCGCGAACCACTTCTTCTACCTGCTGAGCGAGGGCAGCGGCGCCAAGGTCGTGGGCGGCGTCAGCTACGACTCGCCGACCGCGGACGGCCTCCCGGTGACCGGCATCGGCCGGGCCAAGGCCGAGCAGATCTGGTTCAAGGCGCTCACCACCAAGTTCACCTCCACCACCAACTACGCGGCTGCGCGCACCGGCACGCTGGCGGTCGCCGGTGAGCTGTACGGCACGACGGGCGCCGAGTACAAGGCGGTGCAGGACGCCTGGGCGGGTGTCGCGGTCGGTTCGCGTCCCGGCGGCCCGGGCGGCGGAACCTCCTTCGAGAACACCGCCGACGTGTCCATCCCTGACAACGGGGCGGCCGTGACCTCCCCGATCGCCGTGACCGGGCGGGCGGGCAACGCCCCGGCCAACCTCCAGGTCGCCGTGGACATCGTGCACACCTGGCGCGGTGACCTGGTGATCGACCTGCTGGCCCCGGACGGGACGGCGTACCGCCTGAAGAACTTCAGTTCCTCGGACTCGGCGGACAACGTCAACGCCACCTACACCGTCAACGCCTCCTCCGAGGTCGCCAACGGCACCTGGCGGCTGCGGGTGCAGGACCAGGCGGCACGGGACACCGGCTACATCAACAGCTGGAAGGTGACGTTCCCGTAAGCCAGTTCGTGACGGCGGCACCCGGCGGGCAGTCGACGCCGGGTGCCGCCCTACTCTTGGCCGCATGTCGTTCACGTACGAGGATGTCGGCGCGACCCGCGAGACGGGTTTCTGCCCACCCGGCTTCCACCTCCTGCATGTGCGCACCCGCATCGGCGAGGGCGAGCGGGTGTTCCGCCGGGCCGCCGACGCCGTGAGCACCTGGGAGATGCACCGCGCGGCGGGGCTGGGCGTCGAGACCGCCGCGGACCGCGCCGCCCCCGGCGTCGACGTCACCCTCACCCTCGCCGGCGTGATCAAGGCTCCCTGCCGCGTCGTCTGGACGGTCGCCGAGTACCGCCGCGCGGGCTGGGCCTACGGCACGCTGACCGGCCACCCGGAGTGCGGCGAGGAGGCGTTCGTGGTGGAGCGGACGGGGGACGGCACGGTGTGGCTGACGGTGTCGGCGTTCAGCCGCGCCGCGAAGTGGTACGTCCGGGCGGGCGGCCCGGCGAACCGGGGGTTCCAGACGGCGTACGCGCGGCGGTGCGGGAAGGTACTCCGCCAGCTGTGTGAGCCGGAGAACGAGTACTGAGTACCGGGAGCCCCTCCCGCACCGCGCGGCGCGTCAGCGCAGCAGCACCCCCGCCCCCTCGACCACGTCCTGCGACGGCACCGCCACCAGTCCCAGCTCCGCGCCGGTCGCCAGCAGCCGGTGCGCGGGCAGGATCCGCACCGTGTAGCCGTACGGCCCCGTCCGGTCCAGGGCCAGCGGGCCCTCGTACATCCAGCGCCCTTCGAGGTCCGGTCCGCCCGCCGGTTTCAGCGGGACCGCGGTGGCGTCGGCGATGTGGTCCTCGGGGTCCACGCGGCCGGAGACCGCCTGGACCTCCACGTCGTCGGGGGCGAGGTCACCGAGGGCGACCCGGACGCGGAGGGTGAGGGTGGAGCCGAGCTCGGCCGTCGCCGTTGTCGCGGACGTCTCGACGTGGTCGACCCGCACGCCGTGCCAGGACCGGCGCACCCGGTCCTTCCACTCGGCCAGTTCGCGGGCCGCCTCCGCCGCCATCGTGCGGTGGGCGCGGGCCGCGGGGGCGTACAGCCGCTCGACGTACTCGCCGACCATGCGGCCCGCCAGCACCTTCGGGCCGAGCAGCATGAGCGTCTGACGGACCATCTCGATCCAGCGGTCGGGCAGTCCGCCGGTGCCACGCTCGTAGAAGCGGGGGGTGATCCGCTGTTCGAGCAGGTCGTACAGCGCCGCCGCCTCGATGGCGTCACGGCGGTCGGGGTCCGTGCCGGCGCCGTCCGCGGTCGGGATCGCCCAGCCGAAGTCGGGCTGGAACCACTCGTCCCACCAGCCGTCCAGCACGGAGAGGTTGAGGCAGCCGTTGAGGGCCGCCTTCATGCCGCTGGTGCCGCAGGCCTCCAGGGGGCGCAGGGGGTTGTTCAGCCAGATGTCGCATCCGGGGTAGAGCTTCTGCGCCATCGCCATGCCGTAGTCGGGCAGGAAGACGATCCGGTGCCGTACCCGCGGGTCGTCCGCGAACCGGACCAGCTCCTGGATGAGCCGCTTGCCGCCGTCGTCGGCCGGGTGCGCCTTGCCCGCGACGACGATCTGGATCGGCCGCTCCGGGTGCAGCATCAGATCCATCAGCCGGTCACGGTCACGCAGCATCAGCGTCAGACGCTTGTACGAAGGGACGCGCCGCGCGAACCCGATGGTGAGGACGTCGGGGTCGAGCACCCCGTCGATCCAGCCCAGCTCGGCCGTCCCCGCCCCGCGCTGCCGCCAGGAGGCCCGCAGCCGCTCGCGTACCTCGGTCACCAGCTGTTCGCGCAGCTCTCGGCGGAGCTCCCAGATGTCCTGGGCGGGGATGTCCGCGACGGCGTCCCAGCGGTCCCCGCCGGCGCCGGTGAAGGCGTCCTCGGCGCGCTGGGCGCCGACCTGCCGGGCACCGAGCCGGAACACCTCGGGGGCGATCCAGGTCGGCGCGTGCACTCCGTTGGTGACGGAGGTGATCGGCACCTCGTCGGAATCGAACCCGGGCCAGAGCCCGGAGAACATCCCGCGGCTGACGTTGCCGTGCAGCAGGGAGACACCGTTGGCGCGCTGGGCCAGGCGCAGCCCCATCACGGCCATGTTGAACAGGTTGGGCTCCCCGCCCGGGTACGTCTCCATGCCGAGCCGCAGGATGCGCTCGACGTCGATGCGCGCGAGCTCGGCGTCGGGCCCGAAGTGCCGGGCGACCAGCTCGCGGTCGAAGCGGTCGATGCCGGCGGGGACCGGGGTGTGGGTGGTGAAGACCGTACCGGCGCGGACGGCCTCAAGACCGGAGTCGAAGTCGAGCCCGGCGTCGCAGAGTTCGGCGATCCGCTCCAGCCCGAGGAACCCGGCGTGCCCCTCGTTGGTGTGGAAGACCTCTGGCTCGGGATGCCCGGTGAGCCGGCAGTACGTCCGCACGGCCCGCACACCTCCTATGCCCAGCAGCATCTCCTGCAGCAGCCGGTGCTCACTGCCGCCGCCGTACAGCCGGTCGGTCACGCCCCGCTCGCCGAGGTCGTTCTCCTCGACGTCCGAGTCGAGCATCAGCAGCGGGACCCGGCCGACCTGGGCCAGCCAGATCCGGGCGCGCAGCTGTCGCCCGCCGGGAAGGGCGAGGGTGACCTGGGCGGGCGGGCCGTCCTCCTCCTTGAGCAGGACGACGGGCAGCTCGTTGGGGTCGAGGACGGGGTAGTGCTCCTGCTGCCAGCCGTCCCGGGAGAGGGTCTGCCGGAAGTAGCCGTGCCGGTAGAGCAACCCCACCCCGATCAGCGGTACGCCGAGGTCGCTGGCCGCCTTGAGGTGGTCTCCGGCGAGGATGCCGAGTCCGCCGGAGTACTGCGGCAAGGCCGCCGTGATGCCGAACTCCGGGGAGAAGTAGGCGACGGCGGCGGGCAGGTCACCGGGCTGCGCCTGGTACCAGCGGTCGCCCGTGACGTAGTCGCCGAGGTCACCGGCGACGGTGGTCAGCCGGCGCAGGAAGCGGCGGTCCTCGGCCAGCTCGGCGAGCCGCGCGGGCGGGACGCTGCCCAGCAGCCGCACCGGGTCGCCGCCCGAGGCGGCCCACCGCTCCGGATCGACGGACTGGAACAGCTCGCGCGTCTCCGTGTGCCAGGACCAGCGCAGATTCCGCGCGAGATCACTGAGCGGCCGAAGGGGTTCGGGGAGAACGGGTCGGACGGTGAATCGACGGATCGCCTTCACATTCCACCTCGTCAGCGTGCGGAGAAGGACGCACAGCGGTGTGCGTCCCGTCATCGATGTCGACGGTAGTGGCTACCCGGCGCCGCCGTGGCCGACTCCGGGCGCGCCCCTGGAACGACCTTCATCCGCCCCTGATGGGCGATATGGCCGATTCCGCACGCACACGCGTCCTTGTAGTGGTTCCGCCCGCACGAGAAGCTGCCGAACGGCGTACCGCCGGCGCGTCCACGCGGCGGCGGGCGACGGGTCCGGGAGGGGGAACGCAGAGGATGACATGGACGCGATCATGGCGTCTGCGCCGAGCGGGAGGCCTGACCGCGGTGGCGTGCGCCGTGGTCCTCTCGGCCGGGGTCCCACCCGCGCAGGCCGCACCCCAGGGGCGGACAGCCGGTGCCGGAGCACCCGGTTCCGTCAGCGGCAGTTATGTGGTGACGCTCAAGGGGGGTACGACGGCCTCCTCGGCGGATGGAAGGGGGATCGCCGGGGAGTACGGGGTGAGAATCAGCCATATTTACGACACTGTGCTGAACGGGTTCGCCGTACGGGCCGACGAGGGGCAGGCGAGGCGGCTCGCGGCCGATCCGCGGGTCGCGTCCGTGGTCCAGGACACCCGGGTGGCCGCCGGGTACACCCAGAAGGACCCGCCGTCCTGGGGGCTGGACCGCGTCGACCAGCCGAGTCGGCGGCTCAACCGGCGTTACACCGCGCCGGACTCGGCGGGGAGCGGCGTCACGGTGTACGTGATCGACACCGGGATACGCATCACCCACAAGGAGTTCGGCGGGCGGGCCGGCTACGGCTGGGACTTCGTCGGCGGGGACAGGTCCGCAGGTGACGGCAACGGACACGGCACGCACGTCGCCGCCACCGTCGCCGGCCGCAGCCTCGGCGTCGCCAGGAGGGCCAGGGTCGTCGCCGTCCGCGTGCTCGACAACGCGGGCGAAGGGACGACCGCCCAGGTCATCGCCGGGATCGACTGGGTGACCAGGCACGCCCGCAAGCCGGCCGTCGCCAACCTCAGCCTGGGCGGCTCGCACCACGCCCAACTGGACGCCGCCGTACGCAAGTCCATCGCCTCCGGCGTGACCTACACCGTCGCCGCGGGCAACGACGGAGCCCCGGCCGGGCGCTACTCGCCGGCGGGCGTCCGTGAGGCGATCACCGTCGGCGCCACGAACCGCACCGACACCCGGCCCTCCTTCTCGAACCACGGCCCGGCACTGGACCTCTTCGCGCCGGGCGTGTCGATAACCTCCGCTAGCCATCGGAGCGACACCGCCAGGGCCGCCCTCTCCGGTACGTCGACGGCGTCACCGCACGTGGCGGGCGCCGCAGCCCTTTATCTGGCGGGTCACCCGAAGGCCTCGCCGGCGCAGGTCTCCAGGGCGCTGGTGGCGGGCGCCGTCTCAGGAAAGGTCTCCGCGCCGGGCCCCGGTTCACCGAACGAACTTCTTCAAGTACCGCGGCCGTAGCGGCACATTCGAGACCTGGTGCAAGCATCGGCCCCGTTCGTCCGGAACGGGGCCGGTCTTGTGCGTAGACATACGCGTGAGTAGTTAACAAAGTGCCGGATTGCCCACCCGAATAGGGTGGGAAGGCTCCTGCGGTACGCCCCACAGGCACACCCGCGCACGACCACCTCCCCACCAGCCATCCGCCACCCAGTTGACGCGGAACGGAGCGGTGATGCCCGCAACGCACCACTCGTCAGCACCTCCGACAACCAGTACCGAGAGCACGCAAGCACCACCCGTGCGCCCGGCCGACGCCGGTCCGCCGGCCGCGGAGCCACCCTCCGCGGACGAGAGCACCGCCGTCGGGCGCATACCGGTCCTCGACGTCCGCCCGGTCGTCCAGCACGGGCGCCGGCCCGCGAAGGCGGTGACCGGCGAGACGTTCGAGATCTCGGCCACCGTCTTCCGTGAGGGTCATGACGCGGTCGCCGCCAACGTCGTGCTGAGGGATCCGGACGGTCTGCCCGGCCCATGGACGCCGATGCGCGAACTCGCCCCCGGCACCGACCGCTGGGGCGCCACCGTCACCGCCGGCCGGGCCGGCCTGTGGACGTACACCGTGGAGGCGTGGGGCGACCCGGTCAGCACCTGGCGCCACCACGCCCAGATCAAGATCCCCGCGGGGATCGACACGGAACTGGTCCTGGAGGAGGGCGCGCGGCTGCACGAGCGCGCCGCCGAAGGAACGCGCGACGCCGAGCGGTCCGTGCTGCTCACCGCCGTCGCCGCCCTGCGCGACGAGGCCCGCCCCGCCGCCTCCCGGCTGGCCGCCGCGCTGACGCCGGAGGTGGACGCGGTGCTCGCGCGGTATCCGCTACGGGAGTTGGTGACCGCGTCGCAGCCGCTGCCGCTGCTGGTGGAGCGGGAGCGGGCACTGTTCGGGTCCTGGTACGAGTTCTTCCCCCGCTCCGA
>NZ_JBFBJT010000062.1:0-41445 GCF_040686175.1 Streptomyces sp. NPDC086077
CCCAGCACGAGGTGACGGCGGTCCGTGACGCGCTGCGCCGTCCAGCCACCCGCCAGCGTCATCAGGAACGCGCCCAGCGCGACGAACACCGCCATGCGCCCTTGCTATCCGATCTGCTCGCGGTCGTGCACATCGGACCGCACGCGCGTTGACTTCCGTACGAGAGGACTCGAACCCATGGCCGAAGCCCCCACCGGCAAGGTGACCTTCGTCGGTGCCGGCCCCGGCGCCGCCGATCTGCTGACGTTCCGTGCCGCGCGCGCCATCGCGGAGGCCGACGTCGTGATCTGGGCCGCGAGCCTGGTCCAGGCGGAGGTCCTCGAACACGCCCGCGAGGGCGCGGAGATCCTCGACTCGGCGGCGATGTCGCTGGAGGACGTCGTGGCCGTGTACGAGCGGGCGCGCACCGAGGGTCTGCGGGTCGCCCGCATCCACTCCGGCGACCCGGCCCTGTGGGGCGGTACGCAGGAGCAGGTGGACCGGTGTGCCGCGCTCGGCATCGCGACCGAGATCGTGCCGGGCGTCTCCTCGTTCTCCGCCGTCGCCGCGATCGCCGGGCGGGAGCTGACGATCCCCGAGGTCGCGCAGTCCGTCGTGCTCACCCGGCTCGGTGGCGGCAAGACGCCTATGCCGCCCGGTGAGGAGGTGCGGGAGTTCGCCCGGCACGGCACCACCATGGCGATCTTCCTGTCGGCGGCCCGCAGCGGGCAGTTGGTGCGCGAGCTGCTGGAGGGCGGCTATCCGACGGCCACCCCGGTCGTCGTCGCGTACCAGGCGACTTGGCCGGAGGAGCTGGTCGTCAAGTGCACGATCGGGACGCTGGAGGAGACGGTGAAGGAGTACAAGCTCTGGAAGCACACCCTCTTCCTGGTCGGCCCGGCCCTCGACGCGCAGGGCACCCGCTCGCACCTCTACCACCCGGGCCACTTCCACGGCTTCCGCAAGGCCGACCCCGAGGCCCGCCGGGCCCTGCGCGAACGGGGTGCGAGCACGTGATCAGGGTCGTCGGCACGGGCACCGGGACGCCGTTGCCCGACGACGTGGCCGCCGGCGCCGAACTGGTCGTCGGCGGGCGGCGCCATCTGGAGGCCGTGCGCCTGCCCGAGGCGGCCGAGCGGGTCGTGCTCGGCCCGCTGGCACCGGCCCTCGACACCATCGAGGAGTACGTCGCGAAGGACCGGCCGGTCGTGGTGCTGGCGTCGGGGGATCCCGGGTTCTTCGGGATCGTGCGGGCGCTCGCCGAGCGGTTCGGGACGGAGCGGCTCCAGGTGCGGGCGGGTGTCTCCTCCGTGGCCGCCGCGTTCGCGCGGGCCGGGCTCCCCTGGGACGACGCCGTGGTGGTCTCCGCGCACGGGCGGGAGATGCGCACGGCGGTGAACGTGTGCCGGGCGCGGCCGAAGGTCGCCGTGCTGACCGGGCCGGGGTCCGGTCCGGCGGAGCTGGGTGCGGCGCTGCTGGACAGCGACCGTGTGCTCGTGGTCGCCTCCGCGCTGGGTGACCCGGCGCGCGAACGGGTGGAGCGGGTGACGCCCGCCGAGGCGGCGGACCGGGACTGGGGATCGGCGGTGAGCGTCGTGCTGTGCCTGGACGAGCGGCGGGCGCTCGGCACCGTGCGTACCGTCGCGGGCCCGGCCGGGGGACCTGCCGGATGGGCGCTGGACGAGGGCGAGTTCACGCACCGGGACTCGATGATCACCAAGTTCGAGGTGCGGGCGCTGGCGCTGGCCCGGCTCGGGCCGCGCCTCGGTGATCTGGTCTGGGACGTCGGGGCGGGGTCCGGGTCCGTGGCCGTCGAGTGCGCGCGGCTGGGCGCCGCCGTCGTCGCCGTCGAGAAGGCGGCGGACGGTGGGCGCCGGATCCGGGCCAACGCCGCGGCGCACGGCGTCGACGTACGCGTGGTGCACGGTGCCGCGCCCGGGGTGCTGGCCGGGCTGGACGACCCCGACGCGGTGTTCGTCGGGGGCGGAGGCCGTGAGCTGCCCGCCCTGGTCGCGGAGTGCGCGCGACGGGCGCGCCGGACGGTGGTCGTCGCCCTGGCCGCGCTGGACCGGGTGCCGGGGGTGCGCGAGGCGCTCACCGGGGCGGGGTTCACCTGTGACGGGGTGCTGTTGCAGTCGTCGCGGCTCGCGCCGCTGCCGGGTGAGGTGAGCCGTCTCGCGGCCACCAACCCGGTCTTCCTGCTGTGGGGCGTCCGGCCTCCGGCTCGTACCGAAGGAGTTGCTCAGTGATCGGCCTCATCTCCGCCACGGCGGCGGGAGCGGCGGCGCGGGACCGGCTGGCCGCGGCGTGGCCGGACCGGACACGGGTGTACGGGGGTCCCGTGGGGGACGCCGTGCGGGCCGCGTTCGTGGAGTGCGACCAGCTGGTCTGCTTCCTGGCCACGGGCGCCGTGGTGCGGCTCGTCGCTCCGCTGCTGGGTGACAAAACGTCCGACCCCGGGGTGGTGTGCGTCGACGAGGGCGGCCGGTTCGCGGTGTCCCTGGTGGGCGGGCACGGCGGCGGCGCCAACGAACTCGCCCGCGGGGTGGGCGGGTTGCTGGGCGCCGAACCGGTGATCACCACGGCGACGGACTCCGTCGGGCTGGCGGGCCTGGACACCCTGGGCCTGCCCGTGGAGGGTGCCGTGGCCACGGTGTCCCGGGCGCTCCTCGACGGCGAACCGGTGGCCTTGCGAGCCGAGTTGGCGTGGCCGCTGCCCGCGCTGCCGGTGTCGGCGGACGACACGGGCGCGGCAAGCGGGGCGGACGGGACCGGCGTGGTGTGTTCCGTCCGGGTCACCGACCGTGTCGTGGAGCCCGCGGTGGACGAGGTCGTCCTGCGTCCGCCGTCCCTCGTCGTCGGTGTCGGCGCGTCGAAGGGAGCCCATGTCGACGAGGTGCTCACGCTGGTCGAGGGTGCCCTGCGGGAGGCCCGCCTGTCCCCTCTCAGCATCGCCGAACTCGCCACCGTCGACGCCAAGGCCGGGGAGCCCGGGATCGTCGCCGCCGCCGAGCGGCTGGGCGTCCCCCTCGTGACCTACTCCGCGGAGCGGCTGGCGGCCGTGGAGGTCCCCAACCCGTCCGACGCCCCCCTGGCCGCCGTCGGCACCCCGTCCGTCGCGGAGGCCTCGGCGCTGCTCGGCGGGGGTGAACTCCTCGTCCCCAAGCGGAAGTCGGCGATGGCGACCTGCGCGGTCGTACGGCGGCCCGGGCGCGGCCGGCTCGCGGTGGTCGGGCTCGGGCCCGGGGCCCGCGATCTGCTCACCCCGCGCGCCGAGGCGGAGCTGCGCCGCGCGTCCGTGCTCGTCGGCCTCGACCAGTACGTCGACCAGATCCGCGATCTGCTGCGCCCCGGCACCCGGGTCCTGGAATCGGGGCTGGGCGCGGAGGAGGAGCGGGCCCGGACGGCGGTCGCGGAGGCGCGCAAGGGGCACGCCGTCGCGCTGATCGGCAGCGGGGACGCGGGCGTGTACGCCATGGCGTCCCCGGCGCTGGCCGAGGCCTCGGACGACATCGACGTGGTCGGCGTCCCCGGAGTGACCGCCGCGCTCGCGGCCGGCGCGATCCTCGGGGCGCCGCTCGGGCACGACCACGTCTCGATCAGTCTGTCCGACCTGCACACTCCGTGGGAGGTCATCGAGCGGCGGGTGCGGGCGGCCGCCGAGGCGGACATCGTCGTGACGTTCTACAACCCCCGTAGCCGGGGCCGCGACTGGCAGCTGCCCAAGGCGCTGGCGATCCTCGCGGGGCACCGCGCGCCCACGACGCCCGTCGGCGTCGTACGCAACGCCTCCCGGCCGGACGAGTCCAGCCGACTGACCACCCTCGCCGCACTCGATCCGGCGACGGTCGACATGATGACGGTCGTGACCGTGGGCAACACGGCCACCCGGGAGATCGCGGGGCGTATGGTGACGCCGCGCGGCTACCGCTGGCAGCAGGAGGAGGCGCGGTGAACCGTGTGGTGCACCCCATCGAACAGGAGTCGTTCCGGCGGCTGCGCACCCGGCTGGACACCTCGCACTTCCCGCCGCTCACACGGGCGGTGGTGGAGCGGGTGATCCACTCCGCCGCCGACCTCGACTACGCGGCCGACCTCGTCATGGCCGAGCGGGACCTTCAGGGGGCGTACCACGCGCTGCACTCCGGTGCCCCCGTCGTCGTGGACGTCGAGATGGTCGCCGCCGGCATCACCCGGCGCGACACCGTCTGCCGGCTCAAGGACGCCCGATCCGGGCCGGGGCTGACGCGTTCGGCGCACGCCGTGCGGCTGGCGTACGAGGACGTCGGCCCCGGCGCGATCTGGGTGGTCGGCTGTGCCCCGACCGCGCTGGAGGAACTGCTGACGCTGAACGCGGACCCGGCGCTGGTGATCGGGCTGCCGGTCGGTTTCGTCGGCGCCGCCGAGTCCAAGGCGGCGCTGCGGGAGAGCGGACTGCCCGCCGTGAGCAACGTGTCCGAGAAGGGCGGTTCGGCGGTCGCCGCGGCCGCCCTCAACGCCCTGCTGTATCACCCCACTTCGTACGAGGAGAAACCGTGACCACCCCGCCGCCCGCCCTGCTCATCGCCGGCCATGGCACCCGGGACGACGCCGGAGCCGAGGCGTTCCGCGACTTCGTACGGGAGCTGGGGCGCCGCCACCCCGAACTGCCCGTCGCGGGCGGCTTCATCGAGTTGTCCCCGCCGCCGCTGGGCGAGGCCGTCACCGAGCTGGTGGAGCGGGGCGCACGCCGTTTCGCCGCCGTCCCGCTGATGCTGGTGTCCGCCGGGCACGCCAAGGGTGACATCCCCGCCGCGCTGGCCCGCGAGAAGGAGCGGCATCCCGGGATCTCCTACACCTACGGCCGCCCGCTGGGCCCGCACCCGGGGCTGCTGTCGGTGCTGGAGCGGCGGCTGGACGAGGCGCTGGGCACCGAGGGGCGTACGCCCGGCGACCGTGCCGACGTGACCGTGCTGCTGGTCGGGCGCGGATCGACCGACCCGGACGCCAACGCCGAAGTGCACAAGGCGGCGCGGCTGCTGTGGGAGGGGCGCGGATACGCGGGGGTGGAGACGGCGTTCGTTTCGCTGGCCGCGCCGGACGTGCCGAGCGGCCTTGACCGGTGCGTGCGGCTCGGGGCGCGGCGGGTCGTCGTACTGCCCTACTTCCTGTTCACCGGCGTCCTCCCCGACCGGGTGCGGTCGCAGACGGAGGGCTGGGCGGCCGCCCACCCGGAGGTCGAGGTGCGCTCGGCGGACGTCATCGGCCCGGAGCCGGAACTGCTCGACCTGGTGATGGAGCGGTACGAGGAGGCCGTCAAGGGCGATCTGCGGATGAACTGCGACACCTGCGTGTACCGGATCGCGCTGCCCGGATTCGAGGACAAGGTGGGCCTGCCGCAGCAGCCGCACTTCCACCCCGACGACGACGGCCACCACCACGGGCACCATCACCACGGCGCGCACTCCCATGCCCGCTGAGGGACACGACCTGCGGCATCACGGCGACGCCGAGGTCCGCGACGACGGCGAGGCACTCGTCGACCTCGCCGTCAACGTCCGCGCGGACACGCCCCCGACCTGGCTGCGGGAGGTGATCGCCGGCTCGCTGGCCGGGCTCGCCGCCTATCCGGACGGGCGCCGCGCGCGGTCCGCGGTGGCGGCGCGGCACGGGGTCGGGGTGGAACGGGTGCTGCTGACGGCGGGGGCCGCCGAGGCGTTCGTGCTGCTGGCGCGGGCGCTGAAGGTACGCCACCCGGTCGTGGTGCACCCTCAGTTCACCGAGCCGGAGGCGGCGCTGCGGGACGCGGGGCACACCGTCGACCGGGTGCTGCTGCGCGAGGCGGACGGCTTCCGGCTGGATCCGGCGGCCGTTCCGGAGGACGCCGACCTGGTGGTGATCGGCAACCCGACCAACCCGACGTCGGTGCTGCACCCGGCCGAGGCCGTCGTCCGGCTGGCGCGTCCGGGGCGGACGCTGGTCGTGGACGAGGCGTTCATGGACGCGGTGCCCGGCGAGCGGGAGGCGCTGGCCGGCCGGACGGACGTCCCCGGGCTCGTCGTGCTGCGGAGCCTGACGAAGACGTGGGGCCTGGCCGGGCTGCGCATCGGGTACGTCCTGGCGTCCCCGGAGACCGTCGCGGACCTCGAACGCGCCCAGCCGCTGTGGCCCGTCTCCACCCCCGCGCTGGCCGCCGCGGAGGCGTGCGTGGCGCCCCAGGCCCTGGCGGAGGCGGCCCACGCCGCCCACCGTGTCGCCGCCGACCGGGCCCACCTCATGGCGGGGCTGTCGCGCATCCCCGGCCTCCGGGTCGTGACACCGGCCGAGGGCCCCTTCGTCCTCGTCCGGCTGCCCGGGGCCGCCGCCGTACGCCGACGGCTGCGCGACGTGGGCTTCGCGGTCCGGCGCGGGGACACCTTCCCCGGACTCGGCGAGGAGTGGCTGCGGCTGGCGGTACGGGACCGGGCGACGGCGGATGCGTTCCTCCGCGCCCTGGAACGGGCGGTACCGGCAGCGGACCGCTGACCGCCCGCCGACGACCGCAGGGGCGCGCACGGGCCCAACGGCGCCTTCAGCTACGTACGGCGGCGTACGCCCGTCCGCACCCTCGGATGCCGCCCGTGGGAAACGGACCGCCACGGCTCCCGCGGCGACATCCGCACGTCCCGCCTCGCGGACGCGAGGGCCTCCGGGAGCCGCCCGCCGCACGCCCCGCCCCTGGTCGCGACGTCTCAGCCGCGGTTGCGGCGGGCCAGGACGACCGCTCCCCCGCCGGCCACCAGCAGCGCGAAGGCGCCGCCCGCGATGTACGGAGTCATCGAGTTGCCGCCGGTCTCCGCGAGGCCGGCCTCCGCGGCGCCGCCCTGGGGCTCGACCTCGGCGGCGGGGTCGGTGCCCGTCTCGGCGCTCGGCGCGGGGGCCTCCTCCTCCGGCTCGGCGGGCGCCGGGGGCGTCTCGCAGGTCGCCTTGGCCAGGGTCACGGTGCCCCGCACATCGGCCACGTTGAGCTCCAGCGGATTGACGGACACGTTCAGTTCGAGGGCGGTGGCGGCCGCCGTACGGGAGGTCGTCTCACGCCGGGACAGGTCCAGGCGCACCTCGCCCACGCCCGGCACCGTCACGTTCGTCGTCCCACCGGCGGTGAGCGTCACCTTCTTGCCCAGCACGGTCACGCCGGCCACGTCGGACTCGGCGACCGGCGCCTGCCCCGCGGCGCAGGTCGCGGTCGACGTGACGGTCTCGACCTCGACGACCGACAGCCGCGGCAGACCGGGCACGTTCAGCCGGGCGTTGGCCAGCCGGGTGCTGCCCTCCGCCGTCCCGCCGGCCACGGTGGCCTTGGCCTGCGCGACGTCGGCGCGCAGCACGCTGAACGGCTTTCCGCCGTCGACGCCGTCCAACTGGGCGGTGAGCGCGGTCTTCTCGGCACTCTGCGGGGCCTGCACTTCGTTGAGGGTGACCGCGAGCGGGACGTTGACGGTCTTGTTGAGCAGGGAGACATCCAGTCCGGTGCGCAGGACGAGCGCGCTCGCGCGACCCTCCTCCGGGGTCGCGTGCGCGGAGCCCGCGCCGACCAGGACCGCGGGACCGGCGGCGAGGACGGCGGCGGCCGCGAGCGCGACCGGACGGCGAGCGGGCATACGGAAGTTGTTGCTGTTCACGGTGGTGGAACCCCCCAGAAGAGTGACGCTTGGGACTCCGCAAGGATTACGCACCGAGAGTGAACGGGCGGCAATCCTGCGTCACTTCACTCCATCGTGGGGTTTCTGTGAACGAGTTCGATTTCTCGGCACGGGTGTTCCCCTCCACGGTCCTGGTCACCCGCTCCACCGCCCCGGCCGCCCGCCCGCGCTCCGACGGGCGACGCGCCACGCGCGCTTCTATGCTGAGGTGGAAGCGGCCCAGGTTGCGGGCCCTCTCCCTCGGGGACCTGGGAGTCAGCCCATGACGCGCGCGTGCGGACGACTGCGCAGGGGTGCCGTGATCGCCGTGGCGGTGGGGACACTCGTGGTTCCGGTCTGCGGTGGGGCCGCCTTCGGGGCGGGCGCGCCTGGCGCCGCTCCGGCCGGCGCCCGGCAGCCCGCGCCGTCCCCGTCGCCCTCGGACGGCTTCCGCGCGCTCACCCCCGAGGTGAAGCGGCAGGTCGACGAGGCGGTGGAGAAGGTCATGCGCGACGCGAACGTGCCCGGCGTGACCGTCGGCATGTGGACCCCCGGCAAGGGCAGTCACGTGCGGTCGTTCGGCATCGCCGACAAGGAGACCGGCCGGCCGATGACACCGGACCTGTACACCCGGATCGGCAGCGAGACCAAGACGTTCACCGTGACGGCGCTGCTGAAGCTGGTCGACGAGGGCAGGATCGGCCTCGACGACACCATCGGCGAGTACGTCGACGGCGTGCCCAACGGCAACAGGATCACCCTGCGCGAGCTCGCCGGGATGCGCAGCGGGCTCTACAACTACACCGAGGATCCGGACTTCTTCGAAGCACTGACGTCGGACCCGGAGCGGCCCTTCACCCCGCGGGAACTGCTCGACTACGCCTTCAGACATCCGGTGCTGTTCCAGCCGGGCGAGAAGTTCTTCTACTGCAACACCAACCTGATCCTGCTCGGCCTGGTCGTGGAACAGGTCGGCGGCCGGCCGCTCCAGGACTACATCCGGGAGAACGTCACGGAGCCGGCCGGCATGGACAGCACGCTGCTGGCGACGGACGCCGCGTTCCCCGAGCCGCACGCCCAGGGGTACACGAACCAGACCGCGGACGGGAAGGTCGCCGACAGCACCGACTGGAACCCCTCCTGGGGGTGGGCGGCCGGCGCGATGATCTCCACGCTGGAGGATCTGCGCATCTGGGCGCCGACCGTCGCCACCGGGGTGCTGCCCGACGGGAGATCCCTGATCAGCCCCGCCACGCAGAAGCAGCGGCTCGACACGCCGCCCACCACCATCCCGGGCGCCGGGTACGGGCTCGGCATCTTCGACGTCCAGGGCTGGATCGGGCACAACGGCTCGCTGCCGGGTTACGAGTCCCTGACCATCTATCTGCCGTCGGCCCGGGCCACCCTCGTCGTGGTGCTCAACACGGACATCGGCCGGAACGACACGGAGCCCAGCACACTCTTCGGCGACGCGATCACGAAGATCGTCAGCCCGCAGCACGTCTTCGACCTGCCCGCGCAGCCCTCGGGCCGCTGACCGTTCGCGTGCGCGAGCCCGAGGCTACGGGGGACGCCGGCCCGTCCTAGCCGACGACCCGCCCGTCGAGCACCACCCGCCGCGGGGCCGCCAGCACCCGTACGTCCTCCCGCGGGTCCGTCCCGTACACCACCAGGTCGGCCGGTGCGCCCTCGTCGAGGCCGGGACGGCCGAGCCACTCCCTGGCCGCCCAGGTCGTCGCCGACAGGGCCTGGAGCGGCGGGATCCCGGCCGTGACCAGTTCCTCCACCTCGGCGGCCGCCAGACCGTGCGCCAGCGCGCCGCCCGCGTCCGTGCCGACGTAGACCGGGATGCCGGCGTCGTAGGCGTCGCGGACGCTGTCGTAGCGGCGTTCGTGCAGCCGGCGCATATGGGCGGACCAGGCCGGGAACCTGGACTCGCCACCGTCGGCCAGCCGGGGGAAGGTGGCGATGTTGACGAGTGTCGGGACGATCGCGACGCGGCGCTCGGCGAAGAGGGGGATCAGGTCGCCGGTGAGGCCGGTGGCGTGCTCGATGCAGTCGATGCCGGCCTCGACCAGGTCCTGGAGGGAGTCCTCGGCGAAGCAGTGGGCGGTGACACGGGCGCCCAGGCGGTGGGCCTCGGCGATGGCGGCCTCGACCGCGTCCCTGGGCCAGCAGGCCGACAGGTCGCCGAGGTCGCGGTCGATCCAGTCGCCGACCAGCTTGACCCAGCCGTCGCCCCGGCGGGCCTCCTGGGCGACGTAGGCGACCAGGTCGTCCGGCTCGATCTCGTGGGCGTAGTTGCGGATGTAGCGGCGGGTGCGGGCGATGTGGCGCCCGGCGCGGATGATCTTCGGCAGGTCCTCACGGTCGTCGATCCAGCGGGTGTCCGAGGGCGAGCCCGCGTCACGGACGAGGAGGGTACCGGCGTCGCGGTCGGTGAGCGCCTGCTTCTCGGCGACCTCCCGCGGCACGGCGCCGTGCGCGTCGAGGCCGACGTGGCAGTGGGCGTCGACCAGGCCGGGGAGCGTCCAGCCGTCGAGGGCGCGCACGTCGCGGACGCCGGCCGGGCGGTCGTACGAGATCCGCCCGTCGATCACCCACAACTCGTCGCGGACGTCCTCGGGACCGACGAGGATGCGGCCCCTCACGTGCAGCACTTCGCTCATGCACCGCACCCTAACGCCCGGCTGCATGCCGGTTTTCGGGCGCGGATCGTTCATGGTCGACCACTCGGTCCCCGGCGCCCCTCAGGGGGCCTCGTTCTTCTCGTTCTTCTCGTTCTTCTCGTTCTCCTCGTGCTCCTCGTGCTCCTCCACCTCCGCCATCGCCGGGTCGAGGAGCCGGGACAGGAAATGGCGGGTCCGTTCGTGCCGGGGCCGGGTGATGACCTGCTCGGGGCTGCCGTCCTCCACGACCACTCCCCCGTCCATGAAGATCACGCGGTCCGCCACCTCGCGGGCGAAGGTCATCTCATGGGTGACCACCATCATCGTCATGCCCTCGTTCGCCAGCATGCGCATGACCGCCAGGACGTCGCCCACCAACTCCGGGTCCAGCGCCGACGTCGGCTCGTCGAAAAGCATCACCTCCGGGGCCATCGCCAAGGCCCGGGCGATCGCCACCCGCTGCTGCTGGCCGCCCGACAACGACGACGGGTACGCCGTCGCCTTCTCCGACAGGCCGACGCGGTCCAGGTTCTCCGCGGCCACCTTTACGGCCTGGGCCTTGTCCCGGCGCAGCACCCGGCGCTGCGGCAGGGTGAGGTTCTCGGTGACCGTGAGGTGCGGGAAGAGGTTGAACTGCTGGAAGACCATGCCGATCCGGCGGCGTACGGCGTCGATGTCGACGTCCGGGTCGGTGAGCTCGGTGCCGCCCACGAAGACCTGGCCCTTGGACGGTTCCTCCAACAGGTTCACGCAGCGCAGCAGCGTCGACTTGCCGGAGCCGGAGGGGCCGATGACACAGACGACCTCGCCCTGGCCGATCTCCAGGTCGATGCCGCGCAGGACGTGGTTGTCGCCGAAGGACTTGTGCAGGTCCCGGATCTCGATCTCGGGTCGGCTCATTTCACGGCCTCCTGGGCCTTCGACTCCATACGGCGTACGACGAAACCGAGCGGGATCGTGATCAGCAGATAGCACAGGCCGGCGACCAGGATCGGCGTCGAGTTGGCGGTCTGGCTGGCCAGGTCGCGGCCGAACTTGGACAGCTCCCGCTCCTCCAGCGTGACACCGAGGAACAGCACCAGTGAGGAGTCCTTGAAGAGGAGCACCAGCTCGTTGGTGAGCGGCGGGAGGATGATCCGGAAGGCCTGCGGAAGGATGATCGAGACCATCGCGCGGGCCGGCGAGAAGCCCAGCGAACGGGCCGCTTCCATCTGCCCCTTGGGCACGGCCTGGATCCCCGCGCGGAACGTCTCCGCCATGTACGCCGCCGCCACCAGGCCGAGCGCGAGGGCGACCTTGCCGTAGGTGCCGCCGGGGATCTCGACGCCGGGGAAGGCGAGCGGGACGGCCACGCCGATGAAGATGAAGATCAGCAGGGCGGGCAGGCCGCGGAAGATCTCGATGTAGACGCCGGCGACCCAGCGGTAGGGGCCCACGGACGACAGCCGCATCAGCGCGAGGACCATGCCGAGCACCAGGCCGACGGCGAAGCCGGAGACGGTGTAGAGCACGGTGTTCTTCAGCGCCAGCGTGATGACGTCCGGGAACATCTGCCGGGCGATGTCGCCCTGCGCGAACTGGTTGGCCAGCCGCCCCCAGTCGGCGCCGACCGCCAGGGCGATCAGGGCGCCGACGAAGAGGACGTACTGCGCGCCCCGGGACAGCCCGCGCTTCTGGCGGCGTGTGAGCCCCCTCTTGCGGGGCTGGACCTCGGCCTTGGTGGCGTCGGTCATGAGGCGGTCGGCGAGGGGGAGGCGGCGGACTCCTCGTACGGGCCGATCCACTGCTCGTACAGCTTCTTGTACGTGCCGTCGGCCTTGGCGCCGGCGAGCGCCTTGTTGATGGCGGCGAGCAGCTTGGCGTTGCCCTTCTTCACCGTGATGCCGTACTGCTCACCGGTGTTGACCTGCTCGGCCACCTGGAAGGCGGACGCGTTGGCCTTGTCCTTGAGCCAGCCCTGGACGACCGGGTAGTCGATGACGACCGCCTCGACCTGGCCCGTGCGCAGGCCGTTGATGACGGCGTCGGAGGACTCGAAGGAGACCGGGTCGAGGCCCTGGTTCTTGGCGTACTCCTCGCCGGTGGTCTGCGCCTGGGCGCCGACCTTCTTGCCCTTGAGGCCGGCGAAGGACTTGATGCCGCTCTTCTTGTCGACCAGCACGGCCTGGGTGGCCTCGAAGTACGGGTCGGAGAAGTCGACGTTCTTCTTGCGCTCCTCGGTGATGGTCATGCCGGCGGCGGCCAGGTCGCACTCGCCGGAGTTGAGGAACGCGCCGGTCTTGAAGTTCTCGAACGGCGTGTCGAGGATCTGCTGCTGCACGCCGAGGTCCTTGGCGACCAGGTCGACGAGGGAGACGTCGAAGCCCTGCACCTTGCCGTCGATCTCCGACTGGAAGGGCGGGTACGGCAGGTGGGTGCAGGTCGTGAGCTGGCCGGCCTTGACGAGTTCGACCCCGCCGGCGGTCTTCGTGCCGCCGCCGTCGCCGTCCGACGAGCAGCCGGCGACCAGCACCAGCCCGGCCGTCGCGGTGGTGGCGGCCAGAATGCGGGCCCGGCGCCCGAGGACCGTGTTCACGGGGAACCTCCTGTGAGGGAACTGAATGTTCCGATTATAAGGAGAGCTTTGGGGTGCTCAAAACAAACCGATGGTCACGCAGCGGTGCCACCTGCGAACTCACCGGCGATCAGGGGCCCGACGGCCGGGCGGTTAGGCTCGACCACGTTGATCCCGTGAGCGAAGAGAGCACCGTCGTGACCCATCCCTTCCTGGACCTCGCCCCGCTGAGCGCCGCGCACTTCGCCTCCATCGAGGACCGGGTGGCCAGGCTGCTGGACACCCGGCAGGACGTCGTGATCATGCAGGGTGAGGCGCTGCTGCCGCTGGAGGGCGCGATCCGGGCGGCCGCGGGGCCGGGGACGGTGGCGCTGAACGTGATCACCGGCCCGTACGGACAGACCTTCGGCGACTGGCTGCGGGACTGCGGGGCGACGGTGCACGACCTCGCGGTGCCGTTCCACACGGCGGTCACGGCGGAGGCGATCCGGGAGGCCTTCGCCGAGCACCCGGAGATCGACTTCGTGTCGCTGGTGCACGCGGAGGCGGCGACCGGGAACACCAACCCGGTCGCGGAGATCGGTGCGGTGGTGCGGGAGCAGGGTGCCCTGTTCTACCTGGACGCCGTCGCCTCCGTGGGTGCCGAGCCGGTGCTGCCGGACGCGTGGGGTGTGGACCTGTGCGTGATCGGGGCGCAGAAGGCGATGGGCGGGCCCGCCGGGGTGTCGGCGGTGTCGGTGAGCGAGCGGGCGTGGGCCCGCATGGCGGCGAACCCGCGGGCGCCACGGCGGTCCTACCTGTCGCTGCTGGACTGGAAGGAGCGCTGGGTCGACGCCGGCCGCAAGGCTCTGCTGCACGCGCCCGCACAGCTGGAGATGCTGGCGCTGGAGGCGTGTGTCGAGCGCATCGAGACGGAGGGGCTCGAGACGGTGACGGCCCGCCACGCCTCCGCCGCGGCGGCGACGCGGGCCGGGGCCTCGGCCCTGGGCGGCGGCCTTGAGCCGTACGTCCACAAGGCCTCGGAGGCCGCGCCGGTGGCGACGACCCTGCGCACCCCGCCGGGCGTCGTGGCCTCGGAGCTGGTCGCCCGCGCCCTCGCCTCCGACCCGGCCCTCCCGTTGGCGGCGGGCGGCGGCGCCCTGGCCAAGGAGATGATCCGCGTCAACCACTACGGCCCGGACGCGACCCCGCGCGCGGTCCAGGCGAGCCTGGCAGCCCTGGGCGCGGCCCTCACGGACGAGGGCCACCCCACCGACCTGGACTCCTGCCGCCGCGCGGCGGAGGAGGCCTGGCGGTAGGAAGATCCACGGCCGGGATCCCGGCGCCAAGGCGCTTCGCCCTCGGCCACCCCGCGGCAAGGAGATCCCCGGGCGGGTGCCCGACCCGAGAGACCTCCGCGCCCGGACAGTCCGCCCGCACCCCGGCCACAGAGACCTCCACGGACCGGTGGTCGGCCGCACAGGCCTCCGCGGGGCAGGGTCCAGTCGCAAAGGTGCCGGCGGGCGGGTGGGCTTCAGGGCGTGCGGCCGGGGTCGAGCCGGGCAGGGTGGAGAGCTCGCGGCGCCGCTCGGCCCATTGACGGGCGGCCGGAGCGGGGGCCGGCGGGGCGCGGGTCCCTCGGTGGTGTCGCGCGCCGCGGGCCTTGGCCCAGTGGTTGTCCACCGGTTCCCCTGGGCGTGGCGGCGGTCTGCGGGCATGCCGTCACATGCGATGGCAGCCGGGGCCGCCCCGCTGTCGGTGCCCCCTGGCATGCTCGGCGCATGACTGCCGACACCCCCGCCACTCCCCTGACCCTTCCCGACGGTCGGCCCGTGCCCGCCATGACCGGTGACGAGCGGGCCATGCTGGAGGGGTGGCTCGACTATCACCGGGCCACGCTGGAGCTGAAGTGCCGCGGGCTGGACGACGCCCAGCTGCGGCTCGCCGCGGCCCCGCCCTCCTCGCTCACCCTGCTCGGCCTCGTGCAGCACCTCGCCGAGGTCGAGCGGAACTGGTTCCAGCGGGTGCTCGCCGGTCTCGACGTGCCGCCGGTGTACGAGGACGAGACGGGGTACGCCCTGCGCCCGCAGCGCGGTCTCGACGAGGCGCTCACCGTCTGGCACCGGGAGATCGCGCGCGGCCGGGAGATCTCCGCCGGCCGGCCACTGGACGACACCGGGCGGCTGGTGGACGGTCCGCTGGACGGCATGGACGTGTCCCTGCGCTGGGTGCTCATCCACCTCATCGAGGAGTACGCCCGGCACAACGGTCACGCCGACATCCTCCGCGAGCGTATCGACGGGGTGACCGGAACTTGAATTCACAGCAATATGCGAGCATTCTCCGGCCATCATTCCGTATTTCAATCCAGCGCAGCTTCCCGTATTCTTCTGCCCGCTTTCCTCGACCTTAAACGCAAAGATTTCGCGAACGCCAAGCGATCCGATTCGGGCAGATCTCGTGAGGGTCACATGGTTGTGACGCGTTACACATCGCGGCCGTTTCGCCCCGTATAACCCCCATGAACTCGGGCATATCGTCGCCTTCTCGCGTGAACACCCGCGCCCGCGCGATAACACAAGACACAGCCTTTCGTAACCCCCAGCGGTCATGCATTTTCAATTCGCGATGGGTAAATTGAATTTGCATGACTGCCGCACAAGCAGACCTGCACATAGACCGCCCGGCGGTGGCCGACGGCGCCGATTTCTGGCGGCTCGCCAAGGAATCCGGAACGCTCGACCTGAACTCCGCGTACAGCTATCTGCTGTGGTGCCGCGACTTCGCCGGCACCTCGGCCGTGGCCCGCACGGCCGACGGCGAGGCCGTCGGGTTCGTCACCGGCTTCCTGCGGCCGGACCGCCCGGGCACCCTGCTCGTCTGGCAGGTGGCCGTCGACTCCGCACAGCGCGGCCGCGGGCTCGCGGCACGCATGCTCGACACACTGACCGCCCGCGTCGCCGCCGAACACGGACTGAACACCGTGGAGACCACGATCACGCCGGGCAACACCGCCTCCGAGCGGCTGTTCACCTCGTACGCCGCGCGCCACGACGCCCGCGTCGAGCGCGAGGTGCTCTTCGGCACGGACCAGTTCCCGGACGGCCCCCACGACCCCGAGGTCCTCTACCGCATCGGCCCGCTGACCCACCTGCCACGGGCATCGGACTGATCCGCGCCCACAGGCGCCCGGGCAGGACCACAGGCCCCAGCTCGCACCCGGGCCCCGACCTCGCACTCGGGCCCCGACCCTCACGCGGGCCGCGCGTCCCCGCGCCCACCGAGCTCCCCACCTTGCTCTCGCCACGACCCCCGCACTCACCTGTCGCACAGAGGAGCGAATTACCGTGACCATCACCCAGCCCGACCTCAGCGTCTTCGAAACCCTGGAGTCCGAGGTGCGCAGCTACTGCCGCGGCTGGCCCACCGTCTTCGACCGTGCGCGCGGCAGCCGGATGTACGACGAGGACGGCCACGAGTACCTCGACTTCTTCGCCGGCGCCGGCTCCCTCAACTACGGGCACAACAACCCCGTGCTGAAACGGGCCCTGCTCGACTACCTGGAGCGGGACGGCGTCACCCACGGTCTCGACATGTCGACCACCGCCAAGCGCGGCTTCCTCCAGACCTTCCAGGACCTCGTCCTGCGGCCGCGGGATCTGCCGTACAAGGTCATGTTCCCGGGCCCGACGGGCACCAACGCCGTGGAGTCCGCGCTGAAGCTGGCGCGGAAGGTGAAGGGACGCGAGGCGATCGTGTCGTTCACCAACGCCTTCCACGGCATGTCCCTCGGCTCCCTCGCCGTGACCGGCAACGCCTTCAAGCGGGCCGGTGCCGGCATCCCGCTGGTGCACGGCACGCCGATGCCGTTCGACAACTACTTCGACGGCCAGGTCCCGGACTTCCTGTGGTTCGAGCGCCTGCTGGAGGACCAGGGTTCCGGCCTCAACAAACCCGCCGCCGTGATCGTCGAGACGGTGCAGGGCGAGGGCGGCATCAACGTGGCCCGTCCCGAGTGGCTGCGCGCGCTCGCCGACCTGTGCGAGCGCCAGGACATGCTGCTGATCGTCGACGACATCCAGATGGGCTGCGGCCGTACCGGCGCCTTCTTCTCCTTCGAGGAGGCCGGGGTCGTCCCCGACATCGTGACGGTTTCGAAGTCCATCAGCGGGTACGGGCTCCCCATGTCGCTGTGCCTGTTCAAGCCCGAGCTGGACGTCTGGGAGCCGGGCGAGCACAACGGCACCTTCCGCGGCAACAACCCGGCGTTCGTCACCGCGACCGCCGCGCTGGAGACGTACTGGACCGACGGCTCGGCGATGGAGAAGCAGACCCGTGCGCGGGGCGAACAGGTCGAACAGGCCATGATCGCCATCACCGAGGAGAACCTCGCAGACGTCAAGGAGTACCGGGGCCGCGGTCTGGTCTGGGGCATGGAGTTCCACGACAAGGAGCGGGCCGGGCGGATCGCCAGGCGCGCCTTCGAACTGGGGCTGCTCATCGAGACGTCCGGCCCCGAGAGCGAGGTCGTCAAGCTGCTGCCCGCGCTGACCATCACGCCCGAGGAGCTCGACGAGGGCCTGCGGGTCCTCGCCCGCGCGGTCCGGGAGACCTCCCCGGCCGCCGTCTGAGGCCCCTCACCACCATCCCATTCAACTAGGAGGCATCGCACCACCGTGATCGTCCGTTCGTTCAAGGAACTCGAAGGCACCGACCGGCACGTGAAATCGGCGTCCGGCACCTGGGAGAGCAAGCGCATCGTCCTCGCCAAGGAGAAGGTCGGCTTCTCCCTGCACGAGACGGTCCTGTACGCCGGCACCGAGACGTCGATGTGGTACGCCAACCACGTCGAGGCCGTGGTGTGCGTCGCGGGCGAGGCCGAGCTGACCGACCACGAGACCTCCCGGACGTACACCATCACGCCCGGGACCATGTACCTCCTCGACGGACACGAGCGGCACACGCTGCGCGTCAAGGAGGACTTCCGCTGCATCTGCGTGTTCAACCCGCCCGTGACCGGGCGGGAGGACCACGACGAGAACGGGGTCTACCCCCTGCTCACCGAACCCGAGGAGGTGTGACCGGACATGACCACCACCACCGTCACCGATCTCTATCCCAGCCGCGGCACCACCGAGGTGTCCACCCCCCGCAAGGACCCCGTCGTCTGGGGCGCGCCCGGTACGCCGGGACCGATCGGCGTCGCCGATCTCCAGGCTTACGAGCGTGACGGCTTCCTCACCGTCGAGGAGATCATCACCGAGGACGAGGTCGCCGTCTACCGGCAGGAGCTGGACCGGCTGGTCAACGACCCGGCGATCCGCGCCGACGAGCGGTCGATCGTCGAGCCGCAGTCCAAGGAGATCCGGTCCGTCTTCGAAGTGCACCGGATCAGCGAGGTGTTCGCCGCCCTGGTGCGCGACGAGCGGGTCGTCGGACGGGCGCGGCAGATCCTCGGCTCGGAGGTGTACGTCCACCAGTCGCGGATCAACGTCAAGCCCGGTTTCGGGGCGAGCGGCTTCTACTGGCACTCGGACTTCGAGACCTGGCACGCCGAGGACGGTCTGGCGAACATGCGCACGGTGTCGGTCTCGATCGCGCTGACCGAGAACTACGACACCAACGGCGGGCTCATGATCATGCCGGGTTCGCACAAGACGTTCCTCGGGTGCGCGGGGGCCACGCCGAAGGACAACTACAAGAAGTCGCTGCAGATGCAGGACGCGGGCACGCCCTCGGACGAGGCGCTGACCGCGATGGCCTCGGAGTACGGCATCAAGCTGTTCACCGGCAAGGCCGGTTCGGCGACCTGGTTCGACTGCAACTGCATGCACGGGTCGGGTGACAACATCACGCCGTTCCCGCGCAGCAACGTCTTCATCGTGTTCAACAGCGTGGAGAACGCGGCCGTGGAGCCGTTCGCCGCGCCGGTGCGCCGCCCGTCGTTCATCGGGGCGACGGACTTCACCCCGGTGAAGTGAGCCACCGGGCCTGAGCCGACCGCGGAGCCCGGACCCCCTTCAGCAGGGGGTCCGGGCTCCGGTCGTGCGGCGGGTCAGCCGGCCAGCACGTCGAGGATCCGGTCCACGTCGGCGGCCGTGTTGTACAGGTGGAACGAGGCCCGCAGATTGCCCGCCCGGCCGGAGACCTGCACGTCCGCGCGCGCCAGTTCCTCCGCGCGGTGCGCGAGCCCCGGCACGGAGACGATCGCGGAGCCCGGCGCGGGGACGGCCTCGTGGCCGAGTGCGCCCAGTCCCGCGCGGAAGCGGTCGGCGAGGGCGAGGTCATGGGCGTGCACGGCGTCCACGCCGAGTTCCTCGATCAGTTCGAGGGAGCGGCGCAGTCCGGCGTAGGTGAACAGGGCCGGGGTGAGGTCGAAGCGCCGCGCGGAGTGGGCGAGTTCGGTCACCGGGCCGTAGCAGCTGTCCATCGGGACCTCCCCGGCGACCCAGCCCGCCAGCACCGGCGTCAGCCCGGCGAAGTCCTCCGGTACGACGAGGAAGGCCGCCCCGTGCGGGCCGAGCAGCCACTTGTAGCAGGTCACACCGGTGAAGTCGTACGCGCTCGCGTCCAGGGGCAGCCAGCCGGCGGCCTGGGAGAAGTCGATGTACGTCCGGGCCCCGTGCGCACGGGCCGCCTCACGCAGCGCGGGCAGGTCGGCGACGCGCCCGTCGGCGGACTGCGCGGCGCTGACGGCGACCAGCGCGGTGCCCGGGCGGACGGAGTCGGCGATCCGCTCCAGCGGCACCGCCCGCACCTTGAGGTCGCCGCGCACATGGAACGGGTTGAGGACGGAGGTGAAGTCGTCCTCGGCGGTGAGGACTTCGGCACCCGCGGGCAGCGAGGCGGCGATCACGCCGGTGTGCGCCGCGACCGAGGCGCCGGCCGCCACCCGGCCGACCGGGACGCCGGCCAGCCGGGCGAAGGCGGCGCGGGCGGCTTCCACGTCGTCGAACAGCGGGTCCAGTGAACGGCCCTCGACCCGCAGCCGCACCGCCTCGTGCAGGGCGGTCACGGTGCGGGCCGGCAGCAGCCCGTTGCTCGCGGTGTTGAGGTAGGTGTTCTGCGGGGCGAACTCGGCGCGGACCAGGCTCTCGAAGGTCTCCATGGATCCACTGTGCGGCCGGAGGATCTGCCCGTCCATCGCGTATTTCTACGGGGATTCCCTAAGGAGCTCTTATGGACCCGGCCTGACCTGGGCCTTCACTGGCGAGGCGGCACCGCGCACCCGTCGGGGCCGCACGCGTCCGCCGCGCCGTCCTCGATCAGCGTCAGCGGCGGCCGCTCGCCCCAGGCCTGGCTCAGCGCCCGCTCGAACACCTCGGTGGGCTGGGCGCCGGACACCCCGTACTTCCGGTCGAGCACGAAGAACGGCACCCCGTTGGCCCCGAGCTGGGCGGCCTCCCGCTCGTCGGCGCGCACCTCGTCGGCGTAGGCCTGCGGGTCGGAGAGCACCTTGCGCACCTCTGCCTCGTCGAGCCCGGCGCCGACGGCGATCTCGACGAGCCGCTCGTCGTCGTTGAAGACGGACCGCTCCTCGGCGAAGTTCGCCCGGTACAGCCGCTGGACCAGCTCGTCCTGGCGGCCGTGCTCCTTGGCGAGGTGGAGCAGCCGGTGCATGTCGAAGGTGTTGCCGTGGTCACGGTCGCGCGTCCGGTAGTCCAGCCCCTCGGCGGCGGCCTGCGCACCCAGGTTGTCCTCACCGGCCTGCGCCTGCGCCGGGCTCATGCCGTACTTCTTCGCGAGCATCGTCAGCACGGGCTGCACGTCGTCCTTGGCCCGGCCGGGGTCCAGCTCGAAGGAACGGTGCACCACCTCGACCCCGTCGCGGTGCGGGAAGGCCGCGAGCGCCTTCTCGAAGCGGGCCTTGCCCACGTAGCACCAGGGGCAGGCGATGTCGCTCCAGATCTCGACACGCAGGGTCACGGCACTCTCCAGGTCGTACGGGCGGCGGAGGCCTTCTCCACCGGGTACGTGAACGTTCAAGAGTTCCCGTTCATTCCCGGGCGCCGGGGCCGACCCTCGTACTCAGCTTCCGTCGCGCAGCTCCCGTGGCCAGACCGGACGGAACTCGATGTGGTCGTACGTCACCACGCACCCCGCCCCCATCGGCGACTGGGTCATGAACCCGACCAACGCGGCGCCCGTCTCCTTCTCCTCGCCCAGCGTGAACAGCCTCACGAAGGTCCAGCGCTCGCCGTCCCGGGAGGCGTGGAAGGCGAAGGCGCGGCCGGTGCGGCTGACTCGCAGCCAGACGGAACTCCCTTCCACGGTGAAGGAGTTGGCGTCGTCGGAGTGCCCGCGGGTGACCACCGTGCAGATGGTCGGCACGTCCGGGGAGTACTCCAGGCAGAGCTTGGCCCACGCCCGCTCGCCGACGTGCACGTAGAGCACCCCGGCGTCGAAGGCGGCGTTGAAACCGACCGTCACACGGGCGATCAGCTGGAAGTCGCCTTCGGGTGCCCCGAGCAGCCGGGGCGCGTCGGAGGCGGGCTCCAGCGCCTCCCCGGTGGGTGGCACGAACCGGTCCTGCCGCGCCCCGGCCCACCCGGTGAGCACGCCGTCCTCGTAGGCCCAGTTGCCGTCGGGCCCGTAGCTGCGGAGGGAAAAGGGCACTTCGGGAAGCTCCATGTCCATCGCGCCATCATCCCAGGCTCGCCGACGCCGCTCGGGGGCGAGGGTCCGCTGCGGAAATGTGCGGCTCCGCCGCACGGGCGCGACAAGCCACACACGACCCGCGGCCCACCGCACCCGCCACGGCGCTCCCGGCGCTACCGCTCCAGGACCCCGTTGAACCGCCGGGGCAGCCCCAGCGGGTTCCCGTCCCGCAACTCCGGCGGCAGCAACGCCTCCGGTGCCCCCTGGTACACGACCGGCCGCAGCCACCGCTCGATCGCCGTACCGCCCACGGAGGTGGACGTCGAGGTCGTGGCCGGGTAGGGCCCGCCGTGGTGCTGGGCCGGCGCGACCGCGACTCCGGTCGGCCACCCGTTCACCAGCACGCGCCCCGCGAGCGGCGTCAGCTCCGCGAGCAGCTCCGGCCCACGCCCCTCCCCCGCGGCCTCCTCCGCCGACAGATGCACCGTCGCTGTGAGGTTGCCCGGCAGCCGGGAGAGCACGGCCGTCGCCTCGCCCGCGTCCTCGTAGCGGACCACGACCGTGACGGGCCCGAAGCATTCCTCCAGCAGCAGGTCGTGCGCGCCCTCGCGCGCCAGCTTCCGCGCCGGCACCGTCAGGAAGCCCGCGCTGACCGTGTGCTCGCCGCCCGCGCCGGGCGTCACGGGCGACTCGACGCCGTCGAGCGCGGCCCGCTCGGCGACGCCGGCGACGAAGTTGTCCCGCATCCGGTGGTCCAGCAGCACGCCGGCCTCGGTGTTGCTGACCGCGTCCGTCAGCGACTTCACGAGCCGGTCCCCCGCCGCGCCGGACGGCGCCAGCACCAGCCCGGGCTTCACGCAGAACTGCCCGACGCCCAGCGTCATCGAGCCCGCGAGCCCGCCGCCGATCTGCTCGGCGCGCTCCTCGGCCGCCGCCTCCGTGACGAGCACCGGGTTCAGGGAGCCCAGCTCGCCGTGGAAGGGGATCGGGACGGGGCGGGCGGCCGCCGCGTCGAAGAGGGCGCGCCCACCGCGTACCGAACCGGTGAACCCGGCCGCCGCGACCAGCGGATGCCCGATCAGCTCCACCCCCGCCTCGAAGCCGTGGACGAGGCCCACCACCCCGTCGGGGATGCCGTGCTCCCGGGCGGCCCGGCGCAGCACCTTGGCGACCAGCTCGGACAGCGCCGGGTGGTCGGGGTGGGCCTTGACGACGACGGGACAGCCGGCGGCGAGCGCGCTGGCGGTGTCACCGCCGGCGACGGAGAAGGCGAAGGGGAAGTTGGAGGCGGAGTAGACGGCGACGACGCCCAGCGGGACCTTGTGGCGGCGCAGGTCGGGGACGGGCGGGGTGGCCGTGTCGTCGGGGTGGTTGATGACGACGTCCAGGAAGGCGCCCTCGTCGACGATGCCGGCGAATGCCCGCAACTGGTAGCACGTGCGCGCGAGTTCGCCGGTCAGCCGGACGGGGCCCAGCGCGGTCTCGGCGTCGGCGGTCTCCACGAGCCCGTCCCGCGCCGCCTCCAGCTCGTCCGCGGCGGTGCGCAGGAAGGCCGCGCGGACGGCGCGGTCGGCGAGGGCGCCCCGGGCGGCGTGTGCGGCGCGGACGGTGGTGTCCACCTCCTGGGCTGTGGCTTCCACCGCAACCTGTTCCCGCTGCTTCCCGGTACGGGGGTCGACACTCCAGACTGGTGCTGCTGCCACCGCGGGTCCCTCCAGAAGTCTTGCCGCAGTACGTAGGTCACTCTCCACGCCACCGACCAGCGCTGTTCGATATACTGAACGCTGTCTCCGTTCGTGAATATGATGGAGACTATATCTCCGGTTTCCCGTCGAACGAAGGGGTCAAGGGCGATGTCGGCAGCCGAGACAGGCGGCGGGGCGCAGGTCAAGTCCGCGGTGCGGACGGTGGAATTGCTCGAGTACTTCGCGGGAAGTCCCGGCATGCACTCGCTGGCCGCCGTCCAGGAGGCCGTGGGCTACCCCAAGTCGAGCCTGTACATGCTGCTGCGCACCCTCGTCGAGCTCGGCTGGGTGGAGACGGACGCCACGGGCACGCGGTACGGCATCGGCGTGCGGGCGCTGCTCGTCGGCACGTCGTACATCGACGGTGACGAGGTGGTCGCGGTGGCCCGGCCGACCCTGGACCGGCTCTCGGACGACACCACCGAGACCATCCACCTGGCGCGCCTGGACGGCACCAACGTCGTCTATCTCGCCACCCGCCAGTCGCAGCACTACCTGCGCCCGTTCACCCGCGTCGGACGCCGGCTGCCCGCGCACTCCACCTCGCTGGGCAAGGTGCTGCTCAGCACCTTCTCCGACGAGCAGGTGCGCAAGCTGCTGCCGGAGACCTTGCCCGCGCTGACCGAGCACACCATCACCGACCGGGAGAAGCTCATCGAGGAGCTGCACCAGGTACGGGAGCAGGGGTACGCCGTCGACCGCGAGGAGAACACTCTCGGCCTGCGCTGCTTCGGCGTGGCCATCCCCTACCGCACCCCGGCCCGCGACGCCATCAGCTGCTCGATCCCGGTGGCCCGGCTCACCCCCGCGCACGAACAGATGGTGAAGGACGCCCTGTTCGACGCCCGCGACCGCCTGACGCTCGCCACGCGGAGGCTGTGAGCCGCGGGGCTTGCCCGGCCTCCCCCGTGCGGCCCGGGACCGTACCCAGGCGGTGATCGCCGCGTACGAGGCCGGTTTTCTGAGGAGCGGATGAGAAAACGGACGGAAGGGAACGTTCCGCCCCTGCCGCTCGTCTCCAGTAGCGGAATGAACAAGACGATCAGGCGGGCGTCGGTCTTCACGCTGCTCCTGGTGCTGGTCCTGCTGGTCCGGGCCACCTGGGTGCAGTTCTACGAGGGCCAGGCACTCGCGGACGACAAGGACAACCGGCGGAACGCGATCGAGCTGTACAGCGAGCCGCTCGGCAACATCGTCGTGGCCGGCGACTCGGTGACCGGATCGGCCCGGACGACAAGTGGCGACCTCAGATACAAGCGGACGTACAAGGACGGCGCGCTGTACGCGGCGGTGACCGGCTACAGCTCGCAGGTCTACGGCGCCACCCAGCTGGAGGGCATCTATCAGGACCTGCTGGACGGCACCGACACGCGGCTGAAGACCGTGATGGACACGGTCACCAACAAGCGCGCCGACCCCGGTGACGTGATCACGACGATCGACCCGGACGCCCAGCGAGCGGCGTTCGAGGCGCTCGGTGACAAGAAGGGCGCCGCCGTCGCGATCGACCCGAAAAGCGGCAGGATCCTGGCGGTCGTCTCCACTCCGTCGTACGACCCGTCGGAGATCACCGCGGGCAACTCGGAGGTCTGGACGCAGCTCACCGAGAACGACGAGGACAAGCCGATGACCAACCGGGCGCTGCGCCAGCCGCTGCCGCCCGGCTCCACCTTCAAGCTGGTGGTGGCGGCGGCCGCGCTGGAGGACGGGCTGTACGCGTCGGTGGACGACAGGACGAAGAGCCCCGACCCGTACCCGCTGCCGCAGTCCTCGGACAACCTCACCAACGAGAACCCGAACGCGCCCTGCGAGGACGCGTCGATCCGGGTCGCGCTCCAGTACTCCTGCAACAACGTCTTCGGCAAGATGGCCGTCGACCTGGGCCAGGACAAGGTCCGCGCGATGGCGGAGAGGTTCGGGTTCGACGACGGCGAGCAGGACGTTCCGGTGCGCGCCTACGAGAGCGTGTATCCGAAGGACATGGACGACGCGCAGACCGCGCTGTCGGGCATCGGCCAGTTCGACGTGACCGCCACGCCGCTCCAGATCGCCATGGTGTCCGCGGCCCTGGCCAACGGCGGCGAGCTGGTCGAGCCGCACATGGTGTCGAAGATCACCGACCACAGCGGCGATGTGCTGGAGGACTACGACGACAACGCCTCCAGCAGGGAGATCGTCAGCTCGGAGACCGCCGAGCAGTTGCAGTCGGGATGCAGACGGTCGTCGAGGAGGGCACGGGGTCGAACGCGCAGATCCCCGGCGCCACCGTCGGCGGCAAGACGGGTACGGCCCAGCACGGCGAGAACAACAGCAAGACGCCGTACGCCTGGTTCACCTCGTACGCCAAGTCCGACTCCTCGGACCTTGAGGTCGCCGTGGCGGTGGTGGTGGAGCAGTCGGACGCGGAGCGCTCGGAGGTCAGCGGCAACGGACTGGCCGCGCCGGTGGCCAAGGCCGTCATGGAGGCGGCGCTGCGGTAGGGCGAGGGGGGCGACCCGACGGGGTTGCCCCCTCTCACCACCTCACCTGACGCCGAGAAGCTGCTCGATCGGGTCGATCGCGAAGTACACCAGGAACAGCGCCGAGGTCCCCCACAGCAGCCAGTGGACCTCCCTGGCCTTGCCGAGCACCGTCTTGATGACGACGTAGGCGAGGAAGCCCGCGCCGATGCCGTTGGTGATGGAGTACGTGAACGGCATCACGGCGATGGTCAGGAACGCCGGGACGGCGATCTCGTAGCGGTCCCAGTCGATGTGTTTGACCTGGGTCATCATCAGGAAACCGACGGCGACCAGGGCCGGGGCGGCCGCCTGGAGCGGGACGATGGTGAGCAGCGGCGTGAGGAACAGGGCGAGGGCGAACAGGCCGCCGGTGACCAGGTTGGAGAAGCCGGTGCGTGCGCCCTCGCCGACGCCGGCCGCCGACTCGATGTAGGACGTGGCGGACGAGGAGGACGCGGCGCCGCCCGCGACGGCCGCCGCGCCGTCGATGAGCAGAACCCGGCCCAGGTTGGGGACCTTGCCGTCCTCGTCGAGCAGCCCCGCCTCGGCGCTGATCCCCACGACCGTGCCCATGGTGTCGAAGAAGTCGGACAGGATCAGCGTGAAGATCAAAAGTACGACGGTGACGACGCCGACGCCGGGCTCGCCGAACGCGCCGAAGAGGTCGAAGTCGCCGATCAGGCCGAAGTCGGGGCTGTCGACGACCTGGTCGGGCCAGGCGGGTGTGGTCAGGCCCCAGGTCTTGATGTCGGCGAGGGAGTCGACGAGTATCGCGACGACCGTCATGGTCACGATGCTGATCAGGATGGCGCCCTTGACCCGGCGGGCGAGCAGCCCGACGGTCAGCAGCACCCCGAGGCAGAAGACGAGCATCGGCCACCCCGTGAGCGTGCCGGAGCCGCCCAGCTGAACGGGCACGGTGGTGTTCGCGGCGTCCGGGATCCGGCTGACGAAGCCGGCGTCGACGAAACCGATGAACGCGATGAACAGGCCGATGCCGACGCTGATCGCCTGCTTGAGGGGCTGCGGGATGGCGTGCATGACGGCCTCACGCAGGCCGGTCACCACCAGGACGCAGATCAGCATGCCTTCGACGACGATCAGGCCCATCGCGTCGGCCCAGCTCATCAGCGGGGCGATCTGGAAGGCGACGACGGCGTTGAGGCCGAGTCCGGCGGCGAGGGCGAGGGGCAGGTTGCCGCCGACGCCCATGACGACGGTCATGACGGCGGCCACCAGGGCGGTCGCGGTGGTGAGTTGGACGGCGTCGAGCTGCTGGCCGTACTTGTCCTCGGCGCTGCCCAGGATGAGGGGATTCAGGACAAGGATGTAGGCCATCGTGAAGAACGTGGCGAGACCGCCGCGTATCTCCCGGCCGAAGGTGGATCCCCGTTCGGAGATCCTGAAGAACCGGTCGACCCCGTTCCCCGCCGCCGGCGGCTGACTTGGCCGGTCGGTCGCCTTCTTCAGTTCGGACATGGCTGAGCTCCCTGATGCCTGAATGATCGATGTGCGAACGCTGGCAGGATTGTTCCCACGCGCCACCACGTCCAGGTTTTCCGCGTGTTACGGAATCGGCCTTCCCCGCCCGTGGGAGCTCGGTGCGGTCCCGGCCCGGCCATGGGGGTCAGCGCAGGCGCCCCGCGCCCGCGTGGCGGCCGACGATCGAGTGTCGACAACCCCCGCCCCGGATCGGGGCACGGGGAACTGCGCGACCGATCGGGGACGGCCCGTGGCGCGGGGCCGTGGGCCGTCCCACTGTCGTGTCGGCGTGCTAACCCTTCTGGTTGCTCCACTCGGCCTGGGCCTCGTTCAGCTGGTCGGCCAGTGTGTTCAGGAAGTTTTGCGGGCTCAGGCCGCCCAGCAGTACCTTCTGGAAGTTCGGCTCGTTGTCCGCCTTGGAGATCGTGTTCCAGTCCGGCAGGTAGTACGGCAGTTGCACGATCGTCGTGGAGCCGTCACTCAGTGCCTGCGCGGCCAGCTTCGTCGGCTCGGCCTCCGAGATCCACGCGTCCTTCGCCGCGTCGGCGTGCGCAGGCACCTGGCCCGCCGTCCTGTTGAACTTCGAGTTCTCCGCGTGCGACGTGGCGAACTCGATGAACTTCCACGCGGCTTCCTTGTTCCTGGAGGCCTTGAACAGCCCCAACCCGTCCACCGGGTTGGACACCTGCACCCGCTTGCCCCCGGGCCCCGTCGGCTGCGGAATCCCCCGGAACTTCTCGACTCCCAGCGCCTTCACGTGGTCCTGGTACGAGCCCAGGTTGTGGTTCAGCATCCCGATCGTGCCGGAATCCCACTGCGCCACCATCTTGGTGAAGTCGTTGTTGAGGTCGGCGGCCGGGGTGACCTTCTTGTACAGCGCGGCGTACTTCTCCAGCGCCGCCACGTTCGCCGGGTCGTTCACGGTGGTCTTCGCGCCGCTCGCGTCCCAGAAGGACGTGATGCCCGACTGCCCGTACATCGCGTCCAGGGCCTGGGCGATCGAGCCCGCGCCGCCCCGGATCGTGTACCCGAACTCGTTCCTTCCCGCGGCGGTGAGCTTCTCGGCGGCCTCGTAGAAGGCGTCCCAGGTGGTCGGCTCCCGCAGGCCCGCCTTCTCGAAGAGGTCGGTGCGGTAGTACAGCACACCGTTGTTGGCGGAGGTCGGAATCGAGTAGAGCGTGTCCTCGGCACCGCCCGCCGCCCTCAGCGACGTGACCATGTCCTCGTTGAGCTTGCCGTTCAGCGACGACTTGGCGAGCCGCTCGTCCAGCGGATCCAGCGCGCCCTGCGCGGCGAACCCCGCGATCATGGCGGCGCCGACACCGCCGACGTCGGGCAGGCCGCCGCCCTGGATGGCGGTGTCGACCTTGGACTGGTACTCGGTGGAGGCGATGCCCACGTACTCGACGTCGATGTCCGGGTTCGCCTTCTCGAAGCCGGCGATGATCTCATTCCAGATGTCGGTGCGGACACCGCCGTTGTTGTCCCAGAAGACGATCTTTCCGGTGCCGCTGCCCTCGGCGCCGTTGCCGCCGCTCGCCCCGCTGCCGTCGTCGCCGCAGGCGGTGACGGTCAGCGCGAGCACGGCGCCCAGGGCGACGACGGCCGGCGTACGGCGTCTGCCGGTGCTGTCTCTGCGAATGCTGATCTTCATCTTCATCGGTCGGCTCTCTTCGTGAGGGGGACTTCAGATGGCGGTGATACGGAACTGCGTGAACACGCCGGCCCCGGCATGCCCCGGTGCCTCGCCCGGCGCGAGGGCGAAGAGACCGATGAGGGCGCCGACCCAGCGCCACGGCGTGGCGGCGAAGACCTGGCCGGAGCGGCACGGGCCGTCGCCGATGTCGTAGCCGAATCGGCAGCGCGCCCCGGCCGCGATCTCGATCCGCAGCCGCGCCCGTCCCTGGGGGACCAGCCGGGGGCGGTCGGCGTCCCGCTCCCGTTGCGCGACCGCTTCCGCGAAGCGGTGCACCAGGTGGACCGTCCCGTCGGCCTCCCGCTGCAGGCCGATCCAGCTGAACGCGTCCCCCAGCACCGCCAGTCCGGCCCGCGCTCCCGGCTGCGCGCTGTCGAGCCGCAGCTCCACCTCGACGGCGGCCGGCGTCCCGGGCAGCCGCTGGGTGAGGACGTTCGGCACCTTGCGCAGATCGTGCGCGACGGCCGAGCGGACGCAGGTCAGCCGGAGACCGTCACCGGAGTGCCGGGTGGCCCAGCCGTCGCGCCGGTTGGCGGTCCACTGCCACTGCGGGCCGTACCGTCCGCCGGGGAAGTCGTCGTCGGTGGCGGGCGCGGCGGGTGGCTGCGCCGGCAGGGCGGGGCGTGGGTGGACGGCGACGGGGGCGCCGTCGTCGCCGAGCACCGGCCAGCCGTCGGCGTCCCAGCGCATCGGCTGGAGGTGGACGACCCGGCCGTACGCGCCCCGCTGCTGGAAGTGCACGAACCAGTCCTCACCGGACGGCGTGCGCACCCAGCCGCCCTGGTGCGGCCCGTTGACGTCGGTCTCCTTCTGCTCCAGGACGACCCTCTCCTCGTAGGGCCCGAAGAAGTCGCGGGAGCGGAAGGCGCCCTGCCAGCCGGTCTCCACGCCCCCGGCGGGCGCCAGGATCCAGAACCAGCCGTCGTGCCGGTAGAGCTTGGGGCCTTCGAGGGTGAACCAGCCGGGGATGCGGTCGGCGTCCACGATCACCTCGCCGGCGTCGCGGAGAGAGGTCCCGTCGGGGTGCATACGGTGGCCGGTGAGCCGGTTCTTGACGCCGGAGCGGGACCTGGCCCAGGCGTGCACCAGGTAGGCCCCGCCGGTCTCGTCGTCCCACAGGGGGCAGGGATCGATCAGTCCCTTGCCGGGCTTCAGCAGGTGCGGCCGGGTCCAGGGGCCGCGTGTCCGGGGGGCGTTGACCTGGAAGATGCCCTGGTCGGGATCGCCCCAGAAGATCCAGAAGCGGTCGCCGTGGTGGCGCAGGGAGGGTGCCCAGACGCCGCCGTCGTGGCGGGGCGTCGCGAAGGCGCCGTCCGGTTCGAGCCGGTCCAGGGCGTGCCCGATGAGGGTCCAGTTGACCAGGTCGCGGGAGTGCAGCAGGGGCAGACCCGGGACGCGGCCGAAGCTGGAGGCGGTGAGGTAGAAGTCGTCGCCCGCGCGCACGATGTCCGGGTCGGACCAGTCGGCGTCGAGGATCGGGTTGTGGTAGAGGGTCTCGCCGGGTTCCACGCTCACGGGGTCACCGCCTTGCGGACCAGCGCCGCGGCCTCGTCGCGGGTGAGGCGGCCGTCGGCCACGACGGTGACGATCCGGCGGACGACCGTCTCCCCGGGCGGGATGGGCAGCCGGGCGTCGTGGGCCAGACAGGAGCCGACGCCCGGGTACTCGGCGGTGCGGACGAACCACGGGTCGTGGCGGGTGGCGTCCGTGGCACCGGCGAGGACGAGCGTCCAGCCTGCTCCGCCCCCGGCTCCGGGGTTCGCGGACGCCCCGCCCGTCAGGGCCACCCAGTCGGCGCGGGCGCCGTGCACGGCGGCCTCGCCGTCGGCCGCGGCGGTGAAGACCTCCGGCGCCGAGGCCTCCTTCCGCGCCCGCCAGAAGAAGCCGCCGTAAGCCGCCCCGGGGCGCCCGCTGGTGGCGGGGCTGCCGAGGGACAGCGGGCGGGAGGTGGTGTTGGTGAGGGCGAAGGCGAAGTCCAGCGCCCAGGCGGTGCCGGTGAGTTCGTTAGCGGCGACCGTGCGGCGCTCGCGCAGTAGCTCGGCCCCGGCGGCCATCCAGCGCAGGTCCGCCACGAAGGCACCGGGTTCGCGGAGCTGGAAGGCGAGGTGCCGCTGGGCGCCGTGGTTGCCGAGCTCGGTCGGGCCCTTGCCGCGGACGAAGGTGCGCCCGCCCCAGAAGTTGTACCCCTCGACGTCGGGGACGGCGACACCGACGCCGAGGTGGTGGGGGTGGTCGGCGGGCGTCAGTTCGGTGACCACCGTGCCGGCCAGGGTGGTGACGGGGTGCAGACAGGGGCGCGGGGAGAGCCGGGCCGGAAGTTCCGGCCGGGTGACGTACCGGCCGACGGGGCGGCCCGCCACCCGCAGCACCGGGGAGTCGTGGCCGGTCATCGAGGGCTCACCTCCGCACGACCGGTCCGCGGCACGTCCGGACGCGCCCAGGGGGCACCGAGTTCGGAGTAGAGGGCGAGGGTGTTCGCGGCGGCCGCGACCAGCGCGTCGACGCCGGGTACGACCCGCCGGTGCTCGCCGGGGACGGACCGCCAGGCGGCCTCGGGCAGCGAAGCCGGGTCGGGCGCCAGCCGGATCGCCTCCACGACCCGCATGAAGGCGCCCGTCGCGTCCGGCGGGACCAGCAGAGCGGCCCCGGTGGTGAGGTGTCCGACCAGGTTCTCCAACAGGTCGGTGCGGCCGTGCTCGTACTCCCGCGGGCCGTGGTCCGCCCGCTGGAGCAGCACACGGTCCTGCTTGTACCAGAAGGTGATCCGGCCCCGGCTGCCGTGCACCACGACGTACGGCTCCTGCGGCCGCTCGGCGCACAGGGTCGCGGCCACGGTGACCGGGAGTCCCTGGGCGGTGGTGACACGGACGCAGGAGGTGTCGTCGGCCTCGATGGCGTTGGCCCGCCACAGCTCGGTCTCGACCTCGGTCACGTCCTTCGCCCGGGTGGCGCCGCCCAGCACGAGGGCGGTGGCGACGGCGTGCGCGAGCGGGTTGGTGAGCGCTCCGTCGACCACGTCGGCACCGTCCAGGCGGCGCCGGCCGGCCCAGGGTGCCCGCCGGTAGTACGCGTCGTCGCGCGCCCAGGCGCCGGCCCCGCCGACGCCGGTCACCGTGCCGATCGCCCCCTCGGCGACCAGTTCGTGGATCGCGGGCAGGGCGTGCGAGCCCTGCGACTGGAAGCCGATCTGGCAGACGACGCCCGCCTCGGCGACCCCGTCCGCCATCCGGCGGAACTCCGCGTACGAGGGGGCCGGGGGCTTCTCCAACAGGATGTGCACGCCTCTGCGGGCGGCCGTCAGCGCGAGGTCGGTGTGCGTGGGGATGGGGGTGCAGACCACGGCGACCCGGGCTCCGGTGCGGTCGAGCAGCGCGCCGAAGTCGGCGGACTGGGCCGGGAGTTCGCCGCCGGACTCCTCCTCCGTGAGGGGCACCGGCTCGCAGACGCCGGCGAGGCGGACCAGACCCTGGTCCTGCAGGCGGCGGATGTTGGCGAGGTGCCAGCGGCCGTGGCCGCGGCCGCCGGCCAGTACGACGGGTACGGCTGTGTCACACACCTTCCTCACCCCTTCACCGCCCCCGCGCTGAACCCGGTGATCAGCCACCTCTGGATGAAGGCGAACACGAGCACCACCGGCACCGCGGCGATGATCCCGCCCGCGGCGAGGGCGCCCAGGTCGACGCTGTCCGCGCTCATCAGGCTGTTCAGGCCGACCGGTACGGTCTGCTTCTGCTGGTTGTTCAGGAACATCAGGGCGAACAGGAAGTGGTTCCAGGAGTGCACGAAGGCGAAGGAGCCGACCGCGATCAGCCCGGGCCGCAGCAGGGGCAGCACCACGACCCGGAAGGCGGTCATGCGGTTGCAGCCGTCGACCCACGCCGCCTCCTCCAGGGAGTACGGCACGTTCTTGATGAAGTTGCTGATGAGGATCATCGACAGCGGCAGCTGGAAGACGGTCTCCGCGAGGATGACGCTGCCGAGCGAGTTGATCATCTGAAGCCCGGCGAAGATCTCGAAGAGCGGCACCAGCAGCAGTGCCCCGGGCACGAACTGGGAGCAGAGCAGACCGAGCATGAAGGCCCGCTTGACCCGGAAGTCGAACCGGGCGAGCGCGTAGCCGCCGGCCAGGGCGACCACGGTGGTGAGCAGCAGCGTGGCGAGTCCGACGTACACGCTGTTCTGGAAGTAGGTGCCGAAGCCGCGCTCGGTCCAGACCTTCTCGAAGTGGTCGAGGGTCATCGGCCAGGGGACGAGGGAGGTGGAGCCCGCGGGGCGCAGGGCGAAGAGCAGGATCCAGTAGAACGGGACGAGGGTGAAGACCAGGTACACCGAGAGGGGCAGGTAGATCTGCCAGCGCGGGGCCTCGTCCCAGGCGCGGTGCTTGTGCCCGGCCGGACGCCGCGGCCCGGGGGCGGCGCGCCGGAAGGCGGGCGCGGCCGCGGTGACCTCCTTGAGGGTGCTCACTTGGCCTCACTTCCGAACTTGCTCAGCCGCAGATAGACGATCGAGCAGAAGAGCAGGATCACGAACGCGACCGTGGTCAGGGCCGAGGCGTAGCCGAAGTCGTGGGCGTCGACGCTGGTGTTGGCGATGTACAGCGGGAGCGTGGTGGTCACGCTGGCCGGTCCGCCGCCGGTGAGGGTGTAGAGCAGGTCGACGTTGTTGAACTCCCAGACCGCGCGCAGCAGCGTGGACAGCACGATGGCGTCCTTCAGGTGCGGCAACGTGATGTGCCAGAACTGCTTCAGCCGGCTCGCCCCGTCGACCTCGGCGGCCTCGTACAGGTCCTTCGAGACGGACTGGAGGTCGGCGAGGATGAGGATGGCGAAGAACGGCACTCCGCGCCACAGGTCGGCGACGACCGCCGCCGGGAAGACGGTGGAGGTGTCCGAGAGCCAGCTGGTGCCGTAGGAGCCGACGCCCAGGTCCGCGAGGTAACGGGTGATGCCCGTCTGGGAGTTGTAGAGCAGCACCCAGATCGCCGAGGTCAGCACGCCGGAGACGGCCCACGGGGAGAAGACCAGTGCCCGCCCCAGGGCGCGCCCCATGAACGTCTGGTTGACGATCAGGGCGAGGGCGAGCCCGAAGAGCAGCTGGAGCCCGACCTCGACGACGACCCACTTCGCGCTGAAGACCAGCGTGTCCCAGAAGACCGGGTCCTCGGTGAACGCGTGGACGAAGTTGTCGAGGCCCGCGAAGCCGTTCCGCCATGGTTTGGTCGGGTTGTACTCCTGGAGGCTGTAGTAGAAGACGCTGAGCACCGGGTAGGCGATGAAGCCGAGCATCAGCAGGGCCGCCGGGGCGATCAGCAGATACGGCAGTCCGCGCGGCGTGGCGGAGGCACGGCGCCGCCTCGGTGGCGGTGGCGGTTTCGCCACGGCTGCGGCTTGGGCCATGACTGTTCTCCGTTCTCGGTGAAGCTCGGTGAAGCGCTTTCCGATCATCGTTCGAGATCTCGACCGCATGGTGTCGCGGCCGGGGGTGGTGGTTCAGCCCGCGTACGGGTCCCGCACCGTGCCCGGCCGCGCGAGGAACGCGAAGTCGCAGCCGGTGTCCGCCTGGGTGATCTGTTCGCTGTAGAGCGCCCCGTAGCCGCGCTCGTACCGCGCGGGCGGCGGCGTCCACGCCGCCCTGCGGCGTTCCAGCTCGGCGTCGTCCACGTCGAGCCGGAGGGTTCGTGCCGCGACGTCGAGGGTGATGGAGTCGCCGGTCCTGACCAGGGCGAGCGGGCCGCCGACGTGCGACTCGGGCGCCACGTGCAGCACGCACGCGCCGTAACTCGTGCCGCTCATCCGGGCGTCGGAGATCCGCACCATGTCGCGGACGCCCTGCTTCAGCAGATGGTCGGGGAGGGGCAGCATGCCGTACTCCGGCATGCCGGGGCCGCCCTTGGGACCGGCGCCCCGCAGCACCAGCACGCTGTCCGCCGTGATGTTGAGGGACGGGTCGTCGATGGTCCGCTGCATGGTCCGGTAGTCGTCGAAGACGACCGCGGGGCCGGAGTGCTGGAGCAGGTGCGGCGCGGCGGCGATGTGCTTGATGACGGCGCCGTCCGGGCAGAGGTTGCCGCGGAGCACGGCGACCCCGCCCTCGGGCGCGACCGGGTTGTCGCGGGGCCGGATGACGTCGTCGTCGTGCACCTGAGCGCCGGAGATCTGTTCGCGCAAGGTTTCGTGGGAGACCGTGGGCCGGTCCAGGTGGAGCAGGTCCGGGATGCGGGAGAGGAACCCGGGCAGCCCGCCGGCGAAGTGGAAGTCCTCCATGAGGTACTTCCGGCCGCCGGGCCGGACGTCGGCGAGCACCGGCACCGTGCGGGCGATGCGGTCGAAGTCGTCGAGGGTGAGCCCGACCCCCGCCCGGCCCGCCATGGCGATGAGGTGGATGACGGCGTTGGTGGAGCCGCCGAGGCCCAGGACGGTGGTGACGGCGTCCTCGAAGGCGTCGCGGGTGAGGATGTCGTTAAGGGTGCGGCCCCGGAGGACCAGTTCGACGATCCTCAGGCCGGCCGCGGCGGCCATCCGGTCGTGCCCGGAGTCGACGGCGGGGATGCTGGACGCGCCGGGCACGGTCACGCCGAGCGCCTCCGCGGCGGCGGTGAGGGTGGACGCCGTGCCCATCGTCATGCAGTGACCGGGCGAGCGGGCCAGGCCGCTCTCCAGCTCGGCCAGCTCGCAGTCGCCGATGAGGCCGGCCCGCCTGTCGTCCCAGTACTTCCACATGTCGGTGCCGGAGCCGAGCACCTCGCCCCGCCAGTGGCCGGGCAGCATCGGCCCGGCGGGCACGAAGACGGTCGGCAGGTCGACGCTCGCGGCCCCCATGAGGAGGGCGGGTGTGGTCTTGTCGCAGCCGCCCATCAGGACCGCACCGTCGACCGGGTACGACCGCAGCAGTTCCTCGGTCTCCATGGCGAGGAGGTTGCGGTAGAGCATCGGGGTCGGCTTCTGGAAGGTCTCGCTGAGCGTGGCGACCGGGAACTCCAGCGGGAAGCCGCCCGCCTGCCAGACCCCCCGCTTGACCGCCTGGGCGCGATCACGGAGGTGCACATGACAGGGATTGATGTCGGACCAGGTGTTGAGGATCGCGACGACGGGCTTGCCCAGGTGCTCCTCGGGCAGATAGCCGAGCTGGCGGGTCCGGGCGCGGTGGCTGAAGGACCGCAGGCCCTCCGTGCCGTACCACTGGTGGCTTCTGAGCTCCTCCGGGCGCTTCCTGGCGGTCATGCCGACCATCCGGCGGCGATGGCGGCGACCTCGGCGCGCTCGTTGCCGGGCAGCTGCCTGCTCGGCGGGCGGACCTCGCGGCGGCACAGCCCGAGGGAGGCGAGGGCCTCCTTGACGACGGTGACGTTGTCCGCGGAACCGTTCGCGGCACGCAGTTCCTCGAAGCGGCGGATCTGCTCCCAGACCTTCATGGCGGCCGGGTAGTCGCCGCAGCGCAGCGCCTCGATCATGTTCAGCGAGACGGCCGGGGCGACGTTCACCAGGCCGGAGGTGAAACCGGTGGCGCCCGCGGAGAAGTAGGACGGGGCGTACGGCTCGGCGAGGCCGGCCACCCAGACGAACCGGTCCAGCCCCGCGTCCCGGGCGAAGGCGGCGAAGCGGGCGGCGTCCGGGACGGCGTACTTGACGCCGACGACGTTGGGGCAGGCGTCGGCGAGTTCGGCGAGGCGTGCACCGGGCAGCCGCGCGTCGCGCAGGTAGGGGACGACGCCCAGCTCGGGGACGGCCTCGGCGATCGCGCGGTGGTAGTCGACCCAGCCGCGCTGCGAGACGTACGGGTGGACGGGCTGGTGGACCATCACCATCCGGGCGCCGTGCTCCCGGGCGTGCCGGGCGGAGGCGACGGCGGTGGGCACGTCGTGGCCGACGCCGGCCAGGACCACCGCGCGGTCGCCGGCCTCGGCGAGGGTCAGCTCGGTGACGAGGCGGCGCTCCGCAGGGGTGAGGGCGTAGAACTCGCCGGTGTTGCCATTGGGCGTGAGGGTCCTGACACCGGCGTCGAGCAGCCGACGCAGCAGGGCCCGGTGGGTGTCCGGGTCGACGGATCCGTCCTCGGCGAACGGCGTCACCGGAATCGCCACCACGTCGGCCAGGGCCTCCCGCTGGGTCTCGAAGGTCGTGGTCATGCCGGGCCGCCCTCTCCCCGGACCCCGGCCTCCGCCGCGGGGAAGGCCCGCTCGACGAAGGACGCGATATGGGCGTGCAGGGCGCGCGCGGCACCGTCGGCGTCCCCGTCCAGGGCCAGCCGCAGGATCTCGCGGTGCTCGGCGGCCTCGCGTTCCCACGACGGGTCGGCGGCCCAGGCGACGGCGGAGACGAGGGCGGCCTGGTCGCGGACCTCGTCGAGCATCCGGCCGAGCAGGGGGTTTCCGCAGGACACATAGAGGGCGCGGTGGAACTCCCGGTTGGCCAGGGACCGTTCGGCGGTGTCGGTGGCCTCGTCGGCGAGGGTCAGCGCGGCCCGCGCGGCGTCGAGGGCGGCCCCGCGCCGGACGGACCGCCGCAGCGCCTCCGGCTCCAGCAGCAGCCGCACGTCGTAGACCTCGCGCGCCATGTCCGCGTCCACCATGCGCACGGTGACGCCCTTGTACTGGTTCATCACCACCAGTCCGGTCCCGGCGAGCGTCTTGAGCGCCTCGCGCACCGGGGTCTTCGACACCCCGAACTGCGCGGCGAGGTCGGTCTCCACCAGGGCCTGGCCGGGTGTCAGCCGGCCGGTGAGGATGCGGCGTTTGATCTCCTCCAGCACGTATTGCGTGCGGGAGGGGATCGGCGTGGGCACAGAGGTCATGCGCGCCTCTCGGATCTCGCGTCGCGTACCGGGATCGTGTATCGGATCTCGCGTATCGCGTCTCATATATGACGTACGAAGTACGACGCGTTGAAGGTAGGAGCGCCTCTGTGGTTCGTCAATGCATCTGACAAAAGAAGGGGGGACAGGGGAGGCCGGTGCTCGGTGTCACCGGCCGGGGCGCCACCCCGGATCCCGGCCGCTCAGTCCCACGGCCCGGTCGAGCAGCGGCGCGTCCTGCGGGACGGTGACGACGGGACCGAACAGGCTCCCGTCACGGACCGTCTCCTCGGCCGCCGCGAGCAGGAAGCCGTACGACGAGCGCAGCGCCGCCGGGTCGGGCTCGTAGGGCCGGCCGGTGGCGCGGGCCAGGTCCCAGGCGTGGATCAGCAGTTCGTCGGCCGCGATCACGCCCGCGAGATCGCCGGGCAGGTCCACGCCGCCCGCCCGGGTCATGCCGGTCCAGGCGGCCGGGTCGCGCCAGGCGTCGGCGAGTTCGTCGAGGGCCTTGGGCAGCTCCTCGCGCCAGCCGGGGCCGATGTCCGGCACGGCCGTGTCCGGGGCGGTGTCGGTCGTCGGGCCGAGCGCCTTGCGCCCGGCGTCCCGGAAGGCGACGGAAAGCCCCACCAGGTGCCCCAGCAGGTTGCGCACCGCCATCTTCGGGCACGGCGTCGGGTCGGCGAGCTGCTCGTCGGTCACCCCGGCGGCGAGCTCCGCGACGATCCTGGTCTGCGGGCCGAGGTCGAAAGGGGTCGGGTCGGTCATCGGGTGCTCCTCGAGGGTGGTGTCCTGGGAGGTAGACCTATGCCGGCGCCCGAAATCATCGGTCCCCGGTCCGGTTTCCCAGGCACTTGCCCGATCCGGGCCGAGGGGCCTTGGCCCGACGATGACCAGGCATGACCGGTACGCACGGCAACACCGACGGGAGCGGCGGGATCCGGCGCCTCCTGGGCGACCGCAACGCCGCCCTCTACCTCACCGGCGTGGTGATCTCCGGCCTGGGCACCTCCGCCCTGTGGCTGGCATCCGGGGTCTGGGTGAAGGAGCTGACCGGCTCGGACGGCCTCGCCGCGCTGAGCCTGCTCGCCATGTGGGCCCCCACCCTCGCCGGCCCCCTCCTGGGCTCCCTGGCCGACCGCGTCCGCCGCAAGCCCCTGCTGCTCGGCACGAACCTGCTGATGGCGGCGCTCCTGCCCGCGCTGCTCACGGTGGACGCCCCGGCGGACGTGTGGCTGCTGTTCGCGGTCCTGTTCGTGTACGGCGTGGCAGGCGTCGTCCAGGACGCCGCCGAGTCGGCGCTCGTCGCCGCCGCGCTCGACCCCGCCCTGCTCGGCGACTTCAACGGCCTGCGCCTGAGCCTCGCCGAGGGCACGAAGCTGATCGCCCCGCCGGCCGGCGCGGGCGTCTACGCGGCGTACGGCGGGGCGAGCGTGGCGCTGCTGGACGCGGCCACGTTCGTGCTCGCGACGGGCCTGTACGCCGCGCTGCGCGTCCGCGAGAACCCGCCCACCCCGGGTCGGCGCGCCCCCGTGGCCGAGGGCACCCGGCACCTGTGGGCGCACCCGCGCCTGCGCCCCCTCGTCCTCGCCGGCGGCACGACCATGCTCCTCGCGGGTTTCAACGGCGCCCTGGTGTACGCCGTCGTGGAGCGCCTCGGGCACCCCCCGGCGTACGCGGGCGTCCTCGCAGCCCTCCAGGGGCTCGGGTCGGTCGCGGCCGGCCTCGCCTCGGGCCCCGCTCTGCGCCACCTCGGTGAGCGCCGGTTCGTGGTGGCAGGGATCGCGCTCACCGGCGTCGCGGTGGCACTGCGGGCGGTGCCGTACGACCCGGCGGCCTGGGCGGGCAGCGTGGCGATCGGCGCCGGGCTGCCCTGTGTGCTGATCGCCGCCCTGACCGGCGTACAGCGGGACGCCCCGGACGCCTTGCTGGGCCGCGCGGCCGCCACGGCAAGCACCCTGCTGTTCGCCCCGAACGTGCTGGGGCTCGCGGCGGGAGCGGTCCTGGTCGAAGTGCTCCCCCACCAGCCGCTGCTCGTACTGCTGGGTCTGGCCCTGCTCCTGACGCCGCTTCAGCTGCTCCTCAGTGCCTCCCGTACCGCCGCGAGGTCGCCGTCCGACGCCAACCCGGCGTGATAGAGCCGCAGTTCCGTGGCCCCGAGGGCACGCGCGCGTGCGGCGTCCCCGGCCAGGGCGCCGGGGCGCCCGCCCATCCCGGAGACCACGGTGAAGTTGGCGGCGAGCACGGCGCCCTCGGGGGCCGACTCGGCGAACGGCGTCAGCGGGCCCGCCCCGCTCGTGCACGGCACGACCACGCCGTCCGCGACGGACAGGATGTGCGCCGGGTCGACGCCCGCGTTGGCACCGCAGTGGTACGACACCGGATCCGCGTGCAGGAGGACCTGGAAGCCCTCGGGTGCGGCGGCGCGGACCGCCGCGACCGCCGTCTCCTGGAGGGTGCGTGCCGTGTCGTCGCGCCACGCGCGCGTTGCGGCCGCCAGGGTCTCGCCGAGCAGCTTCCCGACGCCCGCCCAGCCCCCGTCCGACGGCGCGCCCTGCCACACCGGCTGCAGCGCGGTCCGTACGGCGTCGGCCAGCCGGTCGGGGTCGAGGCCCTGCGCGGCGTAGCCCGCCCGGCAGGCGGGGCAGAAGCACAGAGACATCAGGTACTGGCCGGCGTCCCCCAGGGTGACGCCCGCGATCTTGTCGTGGGCGTGCAGATGGGCGAGGCCGTACCAGCCGAGGGACTCCAGCTCGGTGCCGCGCGCGCCCGGCCGTACGGCGGCCTCCGCGGCCAGCTCCACGAGGTAGGCGCGCGTGGCGGGCTGTGCGACGCACGGCGCCCAGGGATAGCGGTCGCCGTAGGCGTTGACGACGGAGGTGTCCGGATGCTCGGCACCCAGCCGGGAGTTGTGCGCGAGGACCACCCAGGTGTGCACCTGAAGGCCGGCGTCCGCGAGGGCGGCGGCCGCCTCGCCGTACGCGTCGCCGGGCGCCCAGTCGCCCGCCGGGTAGGGGCGCAGGGGGCGGCCCTCCCAGGTGGCGCCGGGCGGATAGAGCACGGCGGCGTGCTCGGCGGTGACGACCCGGTGGCGGGGGTGGCGGGGGGTGAGGGCGCGCGTGGAGTGGTAGGCGGCGGCGAGCGTCACCTGGTCCACGCCGAGCTCGGCGATCCGGGCCGGGGCCCCCGGGTCTCCGTTGACGTCCCAGGGGTAGAGGAACGCCGACGCCTTCACAGGCCCTCCTCCAGCAGCGCGTAGCCACGCTCGATCACCTGGGCGAGCTGCTTGACGTGGTCCTCGCCCGGTTCGTGCAGCGGGGGCCGCACCTCACCCACGTCGAGCCCGCGCAGCCGCACGCCCGCCTTCACGAGGGAGACGGCGTAGCCGCGGCCCTGGGCTCGCAGTTCGACGAACGGCCGGTAGAAGCCGTCGAGCAGGCGGTGGACGGTGTCGTCGTCACCCGAGGCCAGCGCCGCGTGGAAGGCGAGGGCGATCTCCGGGGCGAAGCAGAAGACGGCCGAGGAGTAGAGCGGTACGCCGACGGCGCGGTAGGCGAGCTGGGTCTGCTCGGCGGTCGGCAGGCCGTTGAAGTAGAGGAAGTCGCCGGGGACCTCGGTGCGTACGGCGCTCACGATCCGCTGCATCAGATCCAGGTCGCCGAGGCCGTCCTTCAGGCCGATGATCCCGTCCGTGCGGGCGAGGTCGACGACGGTCTCGGGGCTGAAGACGGCGTTGTCGCGCTGGTAGACGACGACCGGCAGGGCGGTGGCCGACGCGAGCTCCCGGTAGTGCCGCAGCAGGCCCTCCTGCCCGG